>NZ_DICD01000025.1:0-60911 GCF_002415245.1 Pantoea sp. UBA5035
GACCACGGGATGAGGGTCGGCTGCCGCTTGGCCAACGGGAGGGCGGCTGGTCGGCGGCGGACCGGCGGGGGCCGTCGGGCTGGCCGCGTTATCGACCGGGGCGTGGCTCGGGGACACCACGGCGGTGTTGGCCGACGGGGGGGCCGGCGCCGCGCTGTGAGCGGCGCTGTGGGCGGGCGCGGTGCTGGACGGCTGGCTGGCGGCAGGCGCCGCCGCGCTGGCGTCCGCGCTGTTGGTTTCGTCCGGCGCGGCAGGCGCCGCCGTCTCGTCGCTGGCGCCGCCGTCGAGCGGAATAGACTGGCTCGCGTCGCCGCTGCTGCCGTTTTGATCGGCCATCGAGACCAGATCCTCCTGCGACGCCTTATGGTTTTGCCACCACCAGGCGCCGGTCAGGCCCACCACCACGAAAAGCACCAGCCAGGTGAAAATCATCAGCCAGCCGTCGCGTTTCTTGCGGCGTTTGCCCAGCGAGAAGTGCTGCATCGGTTCGATTTTGGCCGCACGCACCGGGGTCTGCTTCGCCATCATCGGCAGCAGTTCCTCTTCAGGAATGTGCACCAGACGCGCATAGGAGCGGATGTATCCACGCAAAAAGGTCGACGCCAGATCGGCAGGCGCTTTGTCCTCTTCGATATCGCGTACGGTCGTAAGTTTCAGGCACAGGCGTTCAGCCACGTTTTGCTGAGTCAGCCCCATTTGCTCACGGGCCAGACGCAGGCGTTCACCTGTGGAATGTACTGCAGAGTTGTCTTGAGTGGCTTCAGTATTCATTAGCTAAATAACGCTGGTACTGTATCGATTGTGGAAAACTTCGCGCCAACCGGTCGCCATAACGTGTAACGTCAGCAGCGTTTCCCTGTTGCGCGGCGAAACGTATCTGTAACTCTAAGCTGCGCGCCGTAGCAGGCAGATATTGCTGATAAAGCTCTATTAACAGTAGAGCACGCGCCGGAGAGAGGAGACGTTGTTTTTCCGCCTCGTCCAGCAGAGCGTCGCCTTTCGCGCGATCCGCCTCCAGCGCCCGACTCAGCGCCGCTCGCGCGGCCAGCGTCTCGTCTGCCTGAAGATAGCAATATCCCGACAGTTCCCACGCATCGATGCGCGCTTCATTTTCCGATGCGCTCATCGCCTGCTTAAACTGTTGATGCGCTTCGTCATACTGCCCTAAAGCGCAGAGAAACGCACCGTAATTGTTAGCGACAAAGCCATTTGCCGGCGCCAGCCGCTGCGCCTGTTGGTAGCTGCGCGCCGCCTCATCGCGACGGCCCTGTTTCTCCGCCAGGCGCGCCAGCGCCAGGGCCATTCGATAGTCGCGGGGCGCGGAGGCCTGTGCCCGCTGGAAGTTGCGGCGCGCGTTGGCGTAATCCTCCGCCGCCAGATAGTGCATTCCCAGCGCCAGACGCGTTTCCGCCGCGCCAGAATGCGGCGGCTGGCTGACACACCCGGTTACAACAATCAGGGCCAGCAGGCTGGCCGGTAATCCTTTACCCATTTCGTTCTCCTGGTCGCAAGAGAGATTGCGTGGCAGCAGCCTGCCACGCGTCGCGACCCGGTCAAAACGATCTGTTCCCGGTTTCAGAGCGCCTTCACAGATATGGCTTCGCCCGCCATTTTTTTACGCATGGTACGCTTGGTGCGGTCAATCACATCGCCCGCCAGCTGCCCGCAGGCCGCATCGATATCGTCGCCGCGCGTTTTACGCACGATAGTAGTAAATCCGTATTCCATCAATACTTTAGCGAAGCGGTCAACGCGGCTGTTAGAGCTACGGCCGTAAGGCGCGCCCGGGAAGGGGTTCCAGGGGATCAGGTTGATCTTGCTCGGCGTATCTTTCAACAGCGCCGCCAGCTCGTGCGCATCGTCGGTGCTGTCGTTCACGTGGTCCAGCATCACATATTCGATGGTAACGCGTCCCTGATTGGCGTTCGACTTCGCCAGATAGCGCTTCACCGCGCCGAGGAACATCTCGATATTGTACTTTTTGTTAATCGGCACGATATCGTCGCGCAGCTTGTCGTTCGGCGCATGCAGCGAAATCGCCAGCGCAACGTCGATCATATCGCCGAGCTTATCCAGCGCCGGCACCACGCCTGAGGTCGACAGGGTGACGCGACGCTTTGAGAGGCCGAAACCGAAGTCGTCCAGCATGATCTCCATCGCCGGCACGACATTGTTGAGATTCAGCAGCGGCTCGCCCATGCCCATCATCACCACGTTGGTGATAGGACGCTGGCCGGTAACTTTGGCGGCGCCGATAATCTTCGCCGCGCGCCATACCTGGCCGATAATCTCGGAGACGCGCAGGTTGCGGTTGAAGCCCTGCTGCGCCGTCGAGCAGAACTTGCACTCCAGCGCGCAGCCCACCTGCGAGGAGACGCAAAGCGTGGCGCGATCGTCTTCCGGGATATAGACGGTTTCCACCAGCTGATCGCCGACGCGTATCGCCCATTTAATGGTGCCGTCGCTGGAGCGCATCTCTTCCGCCACTTCCGGCGCGCGGATTTCCGCGATCTGGCTCAGCTTGCCGCGCAGCACCTTGTTGATGTCGGTCATCTGCTCGAAATCGTCGCAGCAGTAGTGATACATCCACTTCATCACCTGATCGGCGCGGAACGGCTTTTCGCCCATCGAGAGAAAGAGCTCGCGCATCTGCTGGCGGTTAAGATCGAGCAGGTTAATTTTTTCGCTTTTGGGGGCAACAGCAACGGGGGAAGCGGACGACGGCGTCACAATCAGTTCGGACATAATGTTCTCTGGCCTCGTTATTACACGTTATGGCTCTGGTTAAGGATAGAAAAAAAAGACGCCCTTGCTGAGACAAGCTCAACAAGGGCGCGATATTGTACAACATCTGCGGTGTGATGCCAGGGTAGAGGGCGACGCGTTAGCGAGAAATTTGTAAAGCGCGCGCTCCGGCTGGCCTCGACGCGATTAACGCGTGCGCGGGCAGATCTCGTTTTCGCCGAAGAAGTAGGCGATTTCACGCGCGGCAGACTCAGCGGAGTCAGAACCGTGGGTGGCGTTTTCGGTGAAGCTGTCGGCGTAGTCAGCGCGCAGCGTGCCAGCCAGCGCGTTCGCCGGGTTGGTCGCGCCCATCAGATCGCGGTGACGCTGAACGGCGTTTTCGCCTTCCAGCACAGATACCACAACCGGACCAGAAGTCATGAACTCTACCAGACCGTCGAAGAACGGCTTGCCCTGGTGCTCAGCGTAGAAACCTTCAGCCTGCTCTTTGCTCAGCTGCAGCATTTTAGCGCCAACGATTTTGAAGCCAGCGCTTTCAAAACGGTTGTAGATGGCGCCAATCACGTTTTTAGCAACGGCGTTTGGTTTAATGATGGAGAAGGTACGTTCGATTGCCATGTTGACCTCTGTCTTTAGCATCCTGAAGAAACCGGGAACCCGCTCCCGGTAAGAAAACGCGCCGATTATAGGGAGATCAACGGGCGTTGCCTATTAGCTATCGTATGATTTATTGAAAATTATTGATATTTGTCGATGCAGGCAGGCAAATAATGTGCATTGCGCCGCATTCAGTCGCGGATAAAGGAAACGGCCGCCAGCTCTCCCGCCTCATCCATCACCACCAACTGACAGGGGCCGGCATCGCGCAACGCCAGCTGTACGCGGCTGTTCTCCTCGCCCTGCTCTACCGGCTCGCCGTTTAAAAACCACCAGCGACGCGCGCCCTGACCGCCCTGCACCGCCACCGGCACGATCAGCACGGCTTTGCCGGGCAGCGGCTGCAGATGCTGGCCGTTGATAACGCCGGTGATCACCATCGGCGCCGCATTGCCCTGATGCAGCGGTGGACAGGCGGCGTCGACCGGCGGCAAACGCTGCGCGCGCTGCTCGCTGCTGGGCAGCCAGGGCTCCAGCGGCAGCGGCCACAGCAGCCGTTCGCGGCTCTGGGCGCCGGGACAGTCCGCCGCCACCCGCCTTCCCTGCGCGTTTTGCCAGTAGCGCAGCCGCAGTCCGTTCACGCCTTCCTGGCCCGGCGCCAGCAGCGTCGGCGGCAGGGTCTGATTCAGCACCCAGCTTTGTCGGCGCTGGCGACAGTTTTCATCCCCTGTGGGCAGCGGCTGGCCGCCGGGCCAGCAGATGCTCTGCGCGCTGACCGAGGCGGGACGCGGATCGCGCGGCGTGCCGCCGATCGGCATATGGCCAGCCAGCAGGTTCGCCACCTGATGCATCACCGGCACCGCCGAGGCGAAGCCGACCTGCCCCGCGACCGGCGTGGCGTCCGGTCTGCCGACCCAGACGCCGATGAGATAGCGCGGCGTGACGCCGATGGTCCAGGCGTCGCGATAGCCGTAGCTGGTGCCGGTTTTCCACGCCAGCGGCACGATATCGCTCGTCGCGCCGCTGGCGGCAGGCTGCGCGTCGCCCGCCAGCATGCGCCGCACGATCCAGGCCGCGCCCGGCGACAGCAGGCGACGCTGCCGCAGCGGCTGATCCCCGAGGTAGCGCAGCTGCGCGGCGTCGCCCTGGCGCGCGAAGGCGCTGTAGGCCGCCACCAGCTCATCCAGCCGCGCGCCGGTTCCGCCTAACGCCAGCGACAGGTTAGGCTCGGCGCCGGCCGGGAAGCGCAAATTCAGGCCCACGTTGCGCAGCCGCGCCGTCACGCTTTTTGGGCCAAGCGCGTCCAGCAGCTGGACGGCGGGCAGATTGAGCGATCGCTTCAGCGCTTCGCTGGCGCTGACCGGCCCGTGGAAGCCGCTGTCAAAATTGCCTGGCCGGTAGTCGCCAAAGCGGCGCGGCACGTCCTGCAGCAGCGATTCGCCGTGAATCAGCCCGTCGTCCAGCGCCATGCCGTAGATAAAGGGTTTCAGCACCGAGCCGGGCGATCGCACGCTGGCGACCATATCCACATGACCGAAGCGCCTGTCGTCGCGAAAATCCACCGAGCCGACGTAGCCGCGTACTTTCATATCGGTGTGATCCGCCACCAGAATCGCCAGCGAGGTGCGCGGCGGCAGCTGCGGCTTAAGGGCGGCGGCGAGATTTTCCAGCTCGCGCTGCAGCGAGAGATCCAGCGTCGAGACGATTTTAGCGTCGGCCGAGAGCGACAGCAGACGGCGCGCCAGCAGCGGCGCGGTCTGCGGCATCTGGCGCGGCGGCAGCCAGACCGGCTCCTGCAGGATCTCGTCGACCTCCTGCTGCGGCCAGACACGGTGTTCAGCCAGGCGCTGCAGCACCTTATTGCGCGCCGCCTCGGCGCGCTGCGGCCAGCGATCCGGACGCAGGCGGCCAGGCGCCTGCGGCAGCACCGCCAGCAGCGCGGCCTCGCCTTTCGTCAGCTGCGAGGGCGGCTTACCGAGCCAGATCCAGCTTGCCGCGCCCACGCCCTCGACCGTGCCGCCAAAGGGGGCACGATTGAGATAGAGCGTCAGAATCTCGCGCTTCGACAGGTGCCACTCCAGCTGCAACGCCCGCCACGCCTGCACCGCCTTGCCGGAGAAGCTGCGCGGCTGCGGATCGATCAGGCGCGCCACCTGCATAGTCAGCGTGCTGCCGCCGGAAACGATGGCGCCAGCGCGCAGATTCTGCCCCGCCGCGCGCAGGACGGCGATCGGATTGATGCCGGGATGACGCCAGAACCAGCGATCTTCGTAGTTGAGCAGCGCCTCAAGGTAGGCGGGCGCGACCTCCTCTGTCGTGACCGGATAGCGCCAGACGCCCTGCTTATCAGCGAAGCGCCAGAGCGGCGTGCCATCTTCCGCGACCACCACGCGCGCCGGCTGCACCTCGCGCAGCGGCAGCGGAAACAGCCGGTCGAGTCCGAAAAGCGCCAGCGCCAGCGCTAAAAAAACAAGCGGCGGCCAGAGCCACCGCTTTTGCCCGCCTTTCAGCTTCATGCCTTAACGCACACTGATTTTCTCCGGCGTCGCGCCCACGGCGCGCCACTCCGGCACGTACATCGACTCGACCTGCGGCGGCGGCAGGCGATAGCTGCCCGGCGTCACCGCGCGCGCCAGATAGAGCAGCGTCTCGGTTTTGTAGCCGCTCAGCGCCAGCGCCGCGACAAAGCGATCGTCGCGGAACTCGATATGGCGGATATCCGCCTGCTGCATATCCATCATGCTCTCCTTCAGCGCATCCGCGCCGTCGCCGAGGCTGGCGCTGCTGTCGCTGAGGTTCTGGTTTTCCAGCTCCAGGCCGGCAGGCAGCAGATCGACCACCAGCGCGTCGCTGACGCGCTTGCTGGAGGAGACCTTGAGCCGCACCACCAGCAGCTGGCCGCTGCTGAGGTTATCCAGATCCGCCGGTTTGCCGTCGAGCGTGAAGTATTCGCGCGTCACATTGAGCACGTTGTGCATCGGCTTCGGCGCGGCAAGCGGATAGCCCGTGACGTTGAGCGCGCCGTAGAGCGGCGCCTGGCCTCGGTTGGTCAGCGTGACGCCATGCTGCAGCTGGCTTTGGTTCATGCCCTGCGTCAGCGGGCCGCTGCCTGCCAGCGGCTGGGCGTCGCCCGCCAGCGTCGCCTGCCAGGCTTCGCCTTGATGCTGCTGCAGCGTGCGCGCCGCCAGGAACAGGGCATTATTCTCCTGGGTAGAGAACCAGGTCTGGCCATACGCCGCTTTCGCCAGCTCCTGCTGCAGCGCCGGCTGCATCTCCGGCAGCAGCTGGTTTTCCGCCAGCAGCGCCACCGTCAGCGCGCGATCGCGCAGCGCGCTGCCGTAATCGCCCAGCCAGCCGTCTGCTTCGCGCGTCAGGCCGACGCCCTGCGCCAGCGCCAGCTGCGCGCGCTGCGAATCGCCCATCAGCTTCAGCGCCACGCCGAGCTGCACCAGCGCCAGTCCCGATTTGGCCTTGTCGCGCTTTTCATAGAGCGCGCGCAGCGCGCCGAGCGGCGCCTGCTGCTGACGCGCCAGCACCATGCCCGCATAGGCCTGCACGCTAAAGCGCATCGCCTCCTCGTTGCTGCTCCAGCGGGTTTCGATCTGCGCCGGATCCTGCAGATAGCGCAGCAGGCGCTCGTCGGCGCGCGCAATCGTCTCCGTCGGCACGCTGTAGCCCGCCTCGCTGGCGCGCAGCAGAAAATCGGTGACGTAGGCGGTCAGCCAGAACTCCTCTTCGCTCTCTTTGCTCCAGAGGCCAAAGCTGCCGTTGCCGCGCTGCATGCCTGCCAGCCGCGCGATGCCGGTATCGACGGCGGCGCGCCGCGCCTCGTCGCTGCTGGTTTTGATGCCCATCGCGGCGAGCTGCGCCTGACTGGTGAAAATCGACGGCCAGATGCCGCTGGCGGTCTGCTCGAGGCAGCCGTACGGATAGGCGTAAAGCGCGCTGATATAGTGGCCGATATTCAACGGCGGCTGATTGCTGAGCGAGAGCTGTCCGCTTAGCGTTTCAGGCTGCAGCCCGCTAAGGGCGGCGGCCTGAACCTGCCAGCTCTGCCCGGCCTGCATCACGCCGTCGACGCTCAGCGTTTGCGCCGGATAAGCCGGACGCACGCCGATTTTCCAGCTGCGCTGGCTGTCGGCCAGCGCTTCGCCCGCGATCGCCAGGCCGGAGACCCGCACCTGCACCGCGCCTTCGCCGAAACCGCCCTGCGCCTTCACCGGGATATGCAGCGTGGCGCGCGCCCCTTTCGCCAGCTGAACGCGGTGCGAGGCGGCCCCACTCAGCGCAATCTGACCCTGAGTCTGCACATCGACCTTCAGCGCCTGAGGCTGTTCCGTGAGATTGGTGAGATCGAGCGCCAGCATCGCCTGATCGCCGCTCGCCATAAAGCGCGGCGTCGCCAGCTCGCTGATCAGCGGCGCGGCCACCACCACTTTTCGATCCGTCGAACCGAAGCTGTCGGCGCTCCACGCCTGCGCCATCAGGCGCAGCTCGCCGTTGAACTGCGGAATCGGCAGCGCCAGCGTGCCCTCGCCGTTTTTATCCAGCGTGACCGGCTGAAGCTGCTGCGCCACGATATTAACCTCGGTGAGCGGCTTTTTGCCGCCGCGCGACGACGCTTCATCATCGCCGTCACCGCCGAAGCGCAGCGTCGCCAGTCGCCCGCCGCCTTCGATGAGCTGGCCAAAAACGTCATACTGATCGGCATTGTAGCGCTTGCGGCCAAAGAACCCTTCCCAGGGATCGGGAGTTTTGTAATCGTTGATATTCAGTACGCCGCTGTCCACCGCCGACAGCAGCACCTGGATAGTCTGCGGCAGCTCGCCGCCGACGCGGCTGGCTTTAACCTTCACCTTCAGCGTCTGCTCAGGGCGAATTTTCAGCGGCGCGTCCAGCGTCAGATCGAGGCGACGCGCGTCGGTCGCCATCGGCAGCGGCAGCAGCCCGACGGCGCGCTTCGGCGTGGCGCCGCTGGCCTTATCGCCGTCGCGCACCACGATGGCGCTGAGGTAGAGATCGTGGCGCTTCCAGCTGGCGTCAAGCGGCACATCGATAGTCGCGCCGCCCGCAGGCACGTCGATCGGCTGCCGCCACAGGGTGCCGCTGCTCGACTCCACCATCAGATAGCCTTTGCCCGCCGCTGGCGACTCTACCTGAACATGGGCGGTCTCGCCGGGCCGCAGCGCGATTTTATCCAGTTTGAGCTTCACCTGATCGGGCCGCAGCGCGCCGGTGCCGTTGGTGTTGTCCTCCCACCAGTAGCCCGCGCGGAACTGCACGCTGGAGATAATCTTCTCGCCAGCCTGCACTTCGAGGCGATAGGCGCCCCACTCCACCGGGAAACTCACCTTTCGACTGCTGCCGGCGGCCAGCGAAATACGCTGCGCGTCCTCCTGCAGATCCTTTTCGTCGTGGCGCATCTGCCAGCCTTCGCTGTCGGAGAAGCTCCAGTAGTAGTCGCGCCGCTCGTGGATCAGTCGCACCTCAAGATCCTTCGCCGCCAGCTTCTCCCCTTTGCTGTTGGCATAGACGATATCGAAGTCGGCGATGCTGTTCTCCGGCACCGTCGGCTGCTGGGTGTAACGATCGTAGCGGTAGTCATAGACCGATTCGCTGTTGAACAGCGGCCGGATGCCGGGCAGCGCGGGCGCGGGCCAGATCGCCTGCGTGACGCGGCGCGTGACCGGTCGGCCGCCCGTCTCCAGCAGGCTCGCCTGCAGGATAAGGTTAAGCGGCGAGTGGATCTGCGCCCACTCGCTCTCTACCGTCAGCTGCAGCTTGCCCTCGTCGTCCAGCGTGTCGTCGATATCGTCCAGGTTGCGTTTGCTCTCCTGCTCCATCTCGTCGCCGAACTGGTAGCCCGGCAGCGCGGCGACCGCTTCGCGCGCCGGCCGCAGCATTAGCTGCGCCTGCAGTTCGTTGCCCGCCGCAGGCGCGCCGTAGAGGTAGCGACCTTCGATATTGAAAACGACGTCGTCGTCAGGCGACAGCGGGCTGTCGCTGTTTTGCAACGTCAGCGCCATGCGCTCCGGTAGGAAATCTTCGACGTGAAAGGTCCAGCTGCGCGGCTGGCTGTCGCCGCTGTTCAGGCGCAGCGTCCAGTCGCCGGTCATCGCTGAGGAAGGCAGCGCAAAGCGCTGCTGATAGAAACCGTTCTCCGGCTGCCAGAGAAAGGTTTGCGCCACTTCGCCGTTGGGCTGCACCACTTCCGCCTTCAGCGGCTGCGCGGGCAGCGGCTTGCCGTCGGCATCACGCAGCAGCGCGTTAACGATGACCGTTTCGCCGGGACGATAGAGATCGCGCGGGCCGAAAACGAACAGCTGCTTGTCGAAGCCCTGAGAGCCGCCGACGGGAAACTCCGCCAGATCCAGCGCCGGCAGATTGAGATCGATAAGCGAGGTCTCTTCTTTTTGCGTGGCGATTAACACCTTGCCTTTCGCCTGCGTCGGCAGACGCAGATAGCCGCTGTCGTCGCTGACGCCGCTGGCGAGCTGTTTTCCCTTTTCATCCAGCAGCTGCACGCTGACGCCAGCCAGCGGCGCGCCGCTCGCCAGACTCTGGGTAAAGAGCGCCATTTCGCCGGGGAAACGATGCAGCGACAGCCCGATATCGCTCAGGGTAAACAGCGTGGCGGGCAGCGTATAATTATAGGAGCCCGCCTGTTTCATCACCGCCAGATAGACGCCTGGCTGTTTCAGCGGCGCCACCTCCGCCAGCGGCAGCTGCAGCTTCTCTCGCGTGTTGCGCGCCGGATTCAGGTCAAAGCGCCCGGTGTAGACGAGGTCGGCGTGATTAAGCAGTTCGCGCGACGACCAGTAAGAGAGATTGTTGCCGTAGTTCCACTGGGCGAGAAAATCGTTTAGCGAGGCGGCTTTTACGCGAAAGAAATCGACGTCGACGCGCGCAACGTTGAGCGCCAGTACCGGCAGCCCCTGGGTCAGACGCAGCGGCAGCAGCGAGCCGCGGCTGGCGAAACCGACCATCGGCTGAATATCGCGCGTGGTCAGCGACTGGCTAAAGGGCGTGGCTAAGGTGGTGCCGTTGGCGGCGCGCAGGCCGGCCTCAACGCTGACCGTCAGCTTGCGCGAGGGTTCCGGATGGCGAAAGCGCAGCGATTTGCCGTTCTGCGCCAGCTCCCAGCCGCCGTCGACCTTACCGCTTTTGTCGTCGATGAGCGCAACGCGCGCGGCAAAATCCTGTTTGTCGTCGAGCGGCGTATTAAAGGTCAGCACCAGCGCGGCCGCGCCGTCCAGCTGCAGCTCGGAGAAGTCGATAACCGAGAGCGCTTTCGCCGCTGGCTGCGTCGCGGCAGGCTCTGCGGCGGCCAGCATAAAGGTGCCGCCGCCCAGTAGCGCTGCGCCCAGCGCGACGCCAGCGAGCAGACGTTTGATAACTCTTTCCATGGTAAATCCCTCGCCCGTCCCAGATGGGTTAATTTCGCCGCGCAATTTCACCGCAAACCCGCGATTTTAGCAATGCCGCCCTTGAGATAGCCTTCACATTCCCCGACACTGGGCTTTTCCTGACGATAAGAAGAGGTTGCAATGACAGCCATATTTGTCTCCGCCGACTGGTTAAATGAACACTACGCCGATGAGAATGTGCAGGTGCTGGACGCCCGCATGCTGCCGCCGGGTCAGGAGGCCGTGCGCAATATCACGGCGGAGTATCTGGCGGGCCACCTGCCGGGCGCGCCTTTCTTCGATATTGAAGCGCTTTCCGACCACACCAGCCCTTATCCCCATATGATGCCGCGCGCCGAACGTTTCGCCGTGGCGATGCGCGAGCTGGGCGTCCACAGCGACAAACATCTGGTGGTCTACGACGAGGGCAACCTCTTCTCTGCGCCGCGCGCCTGGTGGATGCTGCGCGCGTTCGGCGTGGCGCAGGTGTCGATCCTGGCGGGCGGCCTGCAGGGCTGGAAAGCGGCGGGTCTGCCGCTGGCGACCGGCCAGGTCGCGCTGCCGGAAGGGGAGTTTGAGGCGACATACGATGAAGGGCAGGTCCGGCGCCTGACCGATGTGCTGCTGATCAGTCATGAGGGCGGCGCGCAGATCGTCGACGCGCGCGCGGCGAACCGCTTCAACGCCGAAGTCGATGAGCCGCGTCCGGGCCTGCATCGCGGCCATATTCCCCGCAGCCTGAACGTCCCCTGGAACGATCTGGTAGTGAACGGCGCCCTGAAGCCGGAAGCTGAGCTGCGCGCGGTTTTTGCCCGAGCGGGCGTGAAGCTGGATGAGCCGGTGGTAGCGAGCTGCGGTTCAGGCGTGACCGCCGTGGTGGTGATCCTGGCGCTGACCGTGCTGGGCGCGCGCGACGTCACGCTCTATGACGGCTCCTGGGGCGAATGGGGCAGCCGGGACGATCTGCCGATCGAGAAGTAACTGCGAGGTGCGGCATCGCGCCGCACCCGATTAGATAATGCGCGGACTGCCTTTGAAGTCGCGCAGAAAACTGCCCCAGCGACGCTCGTAAAAAGGGGTAATGTGGGCGGTGAAAAAGTGGCTGATGCCCTTCTCGTCCGCCACCACTTCGCAGATATCGATCGGCGCGTCGTCCGGCAGCGTATCGGTCGCAACGCTGCCCGCCGCCTGAATAATCGCTTCAATATCGCTTTCCGCTTCGATGCCGATCAGCAGATTTGGCTGCTGGTCTGCGCTTTCGCGAATGCTGGCGATAAAGGCGCGGCGCACCTGTTTGTATTTGCTGAACAGCTGCGTCAGCGAGTCGATCATCTGCGCGGGCGGCGTCTCCACCTCCGACAGCAGTAGCGCGTGGCCGCCTTCCAGCACGGTTTGCTGGCTTAGCGCGTCGCCCTCTTCGCCCAGCAGATGGGCGATCTCCGCTGGAGAAAACTCTTTGCCGGTAGGCAGTTTGGGATTCAGGAACAGCGTTTCGCCGCGCGTCATCTCAAACAGCGTGCGCACCGGCAGGCGCAGATAAGCCTGTTCGCCCGCGATCGCTTCGCTCATCGCCTCCTGCGAGGTAAAAAACGGAATGACGCTGCGGCCATCCTCTTTTTCCCAGTGTTGCAGATCGACCGGCGTATCCGCCGCGAACTGCGTCTCGGTGCTTTCGCCCGGCACCCAGACGTCGGCGGCCAGCAACAGCTGAAAAAACTCCGGACGGTGCGCCGGCTCGGTTGCCGCCAGCTTCAGCACCTCTTCAAGACGGTTCATGTTTTGCCTTTCTCACTAAGGCGACGGTCAACGCCGTCGCCGGATCCTTTACTTGAGCAGCAGATTCGCCAAGGTACGCACGCCAATGCCGGTTGCCCCTGCCGACCACTGATCCACCGCGCCTTTACGATAGGTCGCTGAACAGTCGATGTGCAGCCAGCCTTCCTGATAACGGGTGACGAAGTGCGACAGAAACGCCGCCGCGCTGCTTGCGCCCGCCGAATGCGCCGCGCTGGCGATATTATTGAGATCGGCGAAATTCGAAGGCAGATGGTTGCGGTGGAACTCCGCCAGCGGCAGACGCCAGAACGGCTCGTTCTCGCTGGTGGCGCTGCCCATCAGCGACTGCGCCAGCACGTCGTCAAAGGTGAAGAGCGCGTGATAGTCGTTGCCCAGCGCGGTTTTCGCCGCGCCGGTCAGCGTCGCGGCGTCAATCAGCAGCGTCGGCTGCTGTTCGCTGGCGTCGATCAGGCCGTCGGCCAGTACCAGACGCCCTTCCGCATCGGTATTCATCACTTCGACCGATTTGCCGTTGCGGTAGCGGATGATGTCGCCGAGACGGAAAGCGTTGCCGCTGACCATATTGTCGGCGCAGCAAAGGAACAGTTTGACGCGCTGCTTCAGGCCGCGCGAAATCGCCAGCGCCAGCGCGCCGGTCAGGGTCGCCGCGCCGCCCATGTCGGACTTCATCGAGTCCATAAAGGCGCTCTGCTTCAGGCTGTAGCCGCCAGTATCGAAGGTGATGCCTTTGCCGACCAGGCAGGCGTACACCGGCGCGCTGTCGTCGCCGGTCGGGTTGTAGTCCAGCGCCAGCAGCACCGGCGGACGGCTGGAGCCGCGTCCAACGGTATGCAGGCCAAGATAGCCCTGCGTGCGCAGATCGTCGCCGCGCGTAACGCGATAGCTGACCGCCTCGCCGCCGACTTCCCTGATGAGATCGATAGCGCCGTGCGCCAGATCTTCCGGACCCAGCTCTTCCGCCGGCAGGTTAATGGTGTCGCGCACCCAGTCGATAATGCGCAGACGGCGGGAAAACTCCGCCTGATCCTGTTCGTTCAGGGTCGGCCAGACGACGTTGCGCTCTCCTTTCGGACTGCGATAGCCCTGCCAGAACGCCCAGCACGGCTCCAGATCCCAGCCTTCGCCGCTCAGCGCGACGTGGCGAATGCCCTGCCCGTCGATCTTGCGCGCCGCGCGCTGGATAGTATTGAGCTGATCCGCGCCGTGCAGGTGAATGGTCATGCCGCCGTCGTTGCTGGTCAGAATCGCTTTTTCGCCCCAGCGCGCATCAGCGGGCTGGTGGCTCAGCGTAATGTTCATCGGTTGTGTTGTCATCGCGAAACTCCATATGCGTTATAAGTATCATCCAGCCAGAAGCGCAGGCTTTAGCCGTTAAACGTCAGACCTGATAACAGATATTGCCGGGTGACGCCAGCGGATCCAACTGGAGGCGCGCCGTTTCCGGATTTCCCCGGAACAGGGCGCAGCCGTTAACGTGAGGCAGACACCGGCGCGCGCAGGCGAGAGACCACCTTTTGCACCAGCGCAATGGCGTAGTCGATCTCTTCTTCGGTGGTAAAGCGGCCGAGCGAAAAGCGCAGCGAACTGTGCGCCAGCGCCTCATCAAGGCCGATGGCGCGCAGCACGTAGGAGGGTTCCATGCTGGCGGAGGTGCAGGCCGAACCCGACGAGAGCGCCAGGTCTTTCAGCGCCATAATCAGCGACTCGCCGTCGACGCCAGCAAAGCTGATATTGAGAATATTGGGCGCGCTCTGCGCCAGATCGCCGTTAAGCTGCACGCCGTCCAGCGCGCTCAGCCCCTGCCACAGTCGCGCGCGCAGCGTCGCCAGGCGCGCCATCTCGCTTTCCTGCGCCTCGCGCGCGAGGTGAAAAGCTTCGCCCATACCGACGATTTGATGCACCGGCAGCGTGCCGGAACGCATGCCGCGCTCGTGTCCGCCGCCGTGCATCTGCGCGTCGATGGTAACTTTGGGTTTGCGTCGCACGTAAAGCGCGCCGATGCCTTTCGGGCCGTAGAGTTTATGGGCGGAGAACGACATGAGATCGACCTTGAGCGCGCTCAGGTCAATCGGCAGCTTGCCGACGCTCTGGGTGGCGTCGACGTGGAAAAGAATATCGCGCGCGCGGCACAGCTCGCCGATGGCGGCGATATCCTGAATCACGCCGATTTCGTTATTCACATGCATCAGCGACACCAGCACGGTGTCGTCGCGCAGCGCGGCGCGCACGGCGTCAGGCGTAATAATGCCGTTGGCGGGCGGCGTCAGATAAGTCACCGTAAAGCCTTCGCTTTCCAGCTGTTTGCAGCTGTCGAGCACGGCTTTATGTTCGGTCTGGCTGGTGATGATATGTTGACCGCGCGCGCGCTGGGCATGCGCGGCGCCTTTCAGGGCGAGGTTGTCCGATTCGGTCGCGCCGGAGGTGAAGATGATTTCACGTGGATCGGCGTTGACCAGCTCCGCCACCTGATTGCGCGCCACGTCAACCGCCTCTTCCGCCTGCCAGCCGAAACGGTGCGAGCGCGAAGCCGGATTACCAAAGGTGCCGTCCAGCGTCAGGAACTGCATCATTTTGCTGGCCACACGCGGATCGGCCGGCGTGGTCGCGGCGTAATCCAGGTAAATCGGTAATTTCATTGCGCTAAAGCTCCGTATCAAAAATCATACGTCTTTATAGCAGATTCGGCCCTCACCGCGTTAGCAGTAAGGGCCGCACAGAAAGGGGATCAGGAGGCGCGCAGATTGACGTTGATTTCCTGAACGCGGTTGTTCTGGAAACGACGATTGTCCTGTGAATTCTGACGGTCCGCCACGTCGAGGATCTCCTGATTGTTCACCAGCTCGGCCAGCGTAATGTTGTTCAGGAAATCGCTGATGCGCACGCTAAGATCGCGCCACAGCACATGGGTCAGGCAGCGTTCGCCGCCCTGGCAGCCCTCTTTGCCCTGACACTTGGTGGCGTCGACGGACTCATCCACGGCGGTAATGACTTCGCCTACCGCAATCGCGCTGGACTCTTTGCCCAGCAGATAACCGCCGCCCGGACCGCGCACGCTGGCGACCAGACCATGTTTACGCAGACGCGAGAATAACTGCTCCAGATAGGAGAGCGAAATGCCCTGACGCTCGGAAATATCAGCCAGCGGAACCGGCCCCTGATGGGAATGCAGGGCAACGTCCAGCATCGCGGTAACGGCGTAACGTCCTTTGGATGTCAGTCTCATAGCGTACTACCTCAATAGCGTCCGGTTATCGGAGGATTAGCAAAAGATAGCCGAAGTCTGACATTCCCGAGTATTTTGGTCAACTATTTAACCGAGTAATTTACTCAACTACTCTTTTTCACCTTTGCGCTTCTCAAACGAGGCCAGCATGCCGCGCAGAATATTCAGCTCATCGCGCTCTGGACGGGCGCGCGTGTAGAGGCGACGCAGCTTGCTCATGACCTGTCCCGGGTTGCCTTCGCGGATAAAGCCGCTGGTCAGCATCATCTGTTCCATATGCTGATAGAAGCGTTCCAGATCGTCTACCAGCGGGTATGGCGATTCGGCGTATACCGGCGCGGGCTGCGCTTTTTCCTGCGCCGCCAGCCACGCCATCCGCACCTCGTAGGCGATGATCTGCACCGCCATCGCCAGGTTGAGCGAGCTGTATTCCGGGTTCGCCTGAATGGCGACATGGTAGTGGCATTTCTGCAGCTCTTCGTTGGTCAGCCCGACGCGTTCGCGCCCGAAGACCAGCGCCACCGGCGCCTGCTGCCCCTCTTCCACGCTTTTTACGCCGCATTCGCGCGCATCGAGCATCGGCCAGGGCAGCGAGCGCGAGCGGGCGCTGGTGCCGACCACCAGGCTACAGCCAGCGATGGCCTCGTCGAGCGTATCGACGATCTGCGCGTCGCCGATCACGTCGCTGGCGCCCGCCGCCAGCGAGATCGCCTGCGAGTCAGGCTTCACCAGCGGATTAACCAGATAAAGATTGCTTAAGCCCATGGTTTTCATGGCGCGGGCCACGGAGCCCATGTTGCCGGTGTGAGAGGTTTCCACCAGTACGATTCGGATATTTTGCAGCATTAGTTGGCGTCAGTGAGGAAATGATGGGCAGCATGCTAACATAAGTCGAGACATTTAAAGAATGCGCTGCTATACTCCGCGCCGTTTTTCCTCGTTCTTTAACATCCAGTGAGAGATACCGATGCATCCGATGCTCAACATCGCCGTGCGCGCTGCGCGCAAGGCCGGCAACCTGATTGCCAAGAATTATGAAACCCCGGACGCGGTCGAAGCGAGCCAGAAAGGCAGCAACGACTTTGTTACCAATGTTGACCGTGATGCAGAACGACTGATTATCGAAGTGATTCGCAAATCCTACCCGCAGCACTCCATCATTACTGAAGAGAGTGGCGAACTGCCGGGCGACGATCAGGACATTCAATGGGTTATCGATCCGCTGGATGGCACCACCAATTTTATCAAACGCCTGCCGCACTTCTCTGTTTCTATCGCCGTACGCATTAAAGGCCGTACCGAAGTGGCGGTGGTTTACGATCCGATGCGCAACGAACTCTTCACCGCCGTACGCGGTCAGGGCGCGCAGCTTAACGGTTACCGTCTGCGCGGCAGCACCGCTCGCGATCTCGACGGCACGATTCTCGCCACTGGCTTCCCGTTCAAAACCAAGCAGCACGCGCCGGCCTTTATGAATGTGGTCACGAAGCTGTTTACCCAGTGCGCCGACTTCCGCCGCACCGGCTCCGCTGCGCTGGATCTCTCCTACGTCGCCGCCGGCCGCGTTGATGGCTATTTTGAAATCGGCCTGAAGCCGTGGGATTTTGCTGCCGGCGAACTGCTGGTGCGCGAAGCGGGCGGTCTGGTCACCGACTTTACCGGCGGTCACGGTTATATGCACTCGGGCAACATCGTGGCGGGCAACCCGCGCGTGGTGAAGTCACTGCTCTCCAGCATGCGTGACGAGCTGAGCGAAGCGCTGAAGCGCTAAGATGAAAAAGGCGGCTTTTAGCCGCCTCGAACTCACGCTGGAAATGTAAAAACGCGGATGGTATGAAGCGAAGAGCAAAGCGTCCCGCGCCAGGGATGGCGCGGGCCGAGCGCTCAGGGATGACTTGAGCGACTTTGCGATCGATTCATACCATTCGCGTCTGCACCATACAAAATTAAAGGCGGCTTTTCAGCCGCCTTTTTATTAACTCAATCTCAATCTTAACGACGTTCGTGGCTCAGCACCTGACGCGGCTGAGTGCGACGACCGATGCGTCCCATCACGCCAGCCAGCACCGCTTCAATCAGCAGCATAAAGAAGGCGTACCAGCTCGCTTTCGCGGTTGCCGCAGCAGCCTGCTCAGCCGCCTCGCGCGCTTTCTGTTCTGCCTGCTGCTTCAGCTGTTGATACTGCTGCATCGCTTTCTGATAGCTCTGTTCGGTCTGGCTAACGATCTGCTCAACTTCCTGATCGCTCTTACCGGTGCGCGCCTTGATGATATTTTTCAGCGCGTCGCGGTCAGCCGCCTGCAGGGTATCGGCATGACGATTCATTACGCCGCTAATCCAGTTGGTAATATCGGTATCGGCGTTCTGCGGATTTTGCGCGGTATTTTTCGCCTGATTTTCGGCATTATTCGCTTCGCTATTCGCATCCTTCTGTAAATTTTCCGGCTGCAATTCCGGCTTGCCGGTCTGGCGCAGCGTGGTGGTCAATTCATTCTGCAAATCATCGAGGTTGATATTATTTTCCTGCAGCTTCTGTTTGGCAAAGTCGGTCACTGCCGGCGCCGCTGCGGAAATACCGCTACCTGCCGCCTGGAAGCCTGCGCCAATAATATTAAATGCGCCGCCGATCAGGCTGCTGGCAAGAGAAACGGCCAGCCAGATAGTAAATAACGTGCTCAGGCCAAACATCAGCAGACCATGCAGCGCGCCTTCACGCTGCGCCAGACGGCCCGCCAGATAGCTACCCACCGCCATGGCGATCAACATGCTCAGACCGGTCCATACCAGAGCGCCGGTGCCAAGATGCTGCAGCGGATTTTGCTCCTGCTGCGGATCGACAGTAGTGGCGCCAATCGCCGTTCCGAGCAGCGTCAGTAAAATATGCACAATCAGCGCGCCAATTACGCCAGCGAATACGGCGCTCCATGAAATACGCTTTAACGGTAATCCCGCGTGCGTTTCAGTAATGGTTTCTGTTGTGCCATTATTAATCCGGGTTTCGTGCATGGTGGTTCTCCTCGCAACAGACAACGTTAAATAATCAATATTAATAAAGGGACAATACATGTGGTTGTTGTTATTTAGCGTAGACGAGAAAACTATTTTCACCAGAGCAAGCGGCAATATATTGCAATTAGCGAAGCGTGAATATTTGAGATAAGCAAAGCGGAATAAAGCAAGGACGCAAGATACTATTTTTTGCGTCCCCTGTTGCGGTTGTTAGCCGAACGGACGAAGACCGCCGCCGACGCCGGGCGCAGCGCTTTGCCACAGCGCCAGCCCCGCCGCGATCAGCAGCGCGCTGCCGATCAGCGCCAGCAAAGGCATCGCCAGCGCCGCCGTCGAGGCCGTGCGGCTTTCATCGCCCAGCCGCTGCGCCAGCGTCCGAGCGCGCTGCACCAGCAGGCCAATGGCGGAAATGGTTAAGGCGGTGCCCAGCGCCATCACGACTGCCGACAGGACGCCCCAGAGATAAACGCCGATAACGCGTGAAAAGAGCAGCATCATGATTGCGCCCGAACAGGGACGCAGCCCCATTGACGCCACCAGCAGCAGCTGGGTTTTCACGCTGACCGCCTCAGCGACCTGCTGCGCATCCGGCAAATGCGCATGGCTGCAGCCGCAGTGCGCGTGGTGCTGATGAGCGGCGCGCAGGGCGCGGATCGTTATCGGCGAGCGCGGGCGTAGTTGACGAAGCAGCGTCTTCAGTGCCCGCACGCCGATCCATATCCCTAATCCGATCACCAGCAGATAGCTGCCCTTCTCCAGCCAGTAGCTGCTGAGATGCAGCTGGCGCGAAGAGGTCTGCAGCACTACCAGCATCAGCGTCACCAGGACAATGGCTACGCTGCCCTGCAGCAGCGACGCCAGCAGCGTCAGCCTGAGCGTGATATTGAGGCGCGCCGGATGGGTCGCGAGGAAGGTGGTGATGACCACTTTGCCATGGCCGGGCCCCAGCGCATGCAGCACGCCATAGGCCAGGCTGAACAGCATCAGCAGGCCGCCAGCCTGCCCGGGCGCGGTTTTAACCTGCTGCAGCAGCTGGGTCATCTGCTGATGCAACCCTTTCTGCCAGATGGCGCTTTGCAGCAAAATTTGTGGCCAGTATTGCCACAGCGTCAACGCGCCCGCCGCCAGCGCAAGGACCAGCAGCCACAGCGGCCAGACGCGACGCGCGCGGCGTTGAGAAAACATCAATGACATGTCAGCGTTACCTTTTGCGCAAACTGACGCCCCAGATCCATCTGCTCAGACGGCGCGTCGGCTTTATCGAGCGACAGCGCGTACTGCTTCAGCGAGCTATCGGGTTTCGGCGTCTGCAGCGCCACCTGGCAGCGGTCCTGCAGCGCGGCGGGCAGGCTAAGGGCGCGGGCGTCGCTATAGGTCATATCGACGAAATAGGTGGGATCGAACGTCAGGATGTCGAAACGCTGTCCGGCCAGCTGCGGCGGCTCTGCCAGCGGCAACACAAACTCCAGCACCGCTTTGTTGCCGCTGCGCGACAGCGCGTAGGACTTCGGCAGGTTAAGGAATTTCACGCGCTGGCCGTTGTGCCAGACCTCGGAAAAGTAGTGCTGGCCCAGCACGTTCGCCATCACCTCCGCCGCCAGCTTTTTCCAGCTCTCACTGCCCGGTTTTGCATCGCCTGCGTCGTAAAGCAGATCGGCCGAAGTAATCTCGTCCATGGTCCAGCGCATTTTCAGCCCGGTTAGCGCATCGCCGTCGGCGAGCAGTTCGGTTTGCATGTCGATAAAGCTGTGCGGATGCGCATAGCTACTGGCGCTCAGCGCCATCAGTAAGGTAAAAAGCGCGCTTCTTGTGAGGTTAAAAAAGGACATACCAGGTTAAACGCTCCGGTGAATGACAAAAAAATTGTGACCCGTCCTGAAGCATTGCACAAAAAACCAGCCGAAAGCCGCGGCCTTATTTGCCATTGGCTATTCTTAGCGCAATACCGGACCGCTGGAATCTAGACTGATGAGTTCTGCTCCCTCTTCGGCACCACTCTTCACCCGTTCACAGCGTCGTTGTCATCTGCTGCTGCTACTGTATCTGCCCACTCCCGCGCTTACGCTCGAAAAACTCTGTCAGCTGAACGGGGTCGAGGCCGCTGTCGCCCGACAGGATATCGAAGATGTCAGGGATGAGATACAGCGTTATCACCAGCTGGAACTGCATCATATGGTGGACGGCAGCTTTCGCATTCACGGCACCGAGCTGGATCGGCGACTTTGCCTGCTGCACTGGCTGCGGCGCGGGCTGCGCTTGTCGGAAAACTTCGTGCGCGACCACTTCGCCGCGCCGCTGCGCCAGCGGCTGAAAGCGATGAAGATTGAGAAAGCGCTCTACGACGAAACCAATCTGCAGGCGCTGATCCAGCACTGCAGCCTGAAACTCTGCCGCGACTTCAGCGCGCGCGATCGGCTGTTTCTGCAAATCTTTATGAAATATGGCCTGATGCAGCGTCAGCCCGCGATGTTCAACGAGCGTCAGCTTGCCTGGCTGCAGCAAAAGTATGAGCGTGAGGCGGCAATGGACGTCATTCTGCACTGGCAAAAGCGCTGCCACCTGGCGCCGCATATCAGCGAAGCGGAATTCTGGACGCTGCTGTTTAGCCTGATCCACGCGCCAGCGCCTGACGCGCTCGATCATCCCTGCAGCCAGCGGCTGATGCAGGCCACCAGGCAACTGGTCGCCGCCTTCGAGCAGCTGGCCGAACTGCGCTTCGACGAGCCCGAGGAACTGACGGAGCAGCTTTATACCCATCTGGCGCAGGCGCTGGATCGCGCTCATTTCAGCATCGGTATTGATAACAGTGTGGCGCTGGATGTCACTAAGCTCTATCCGCGCCTGCTGCGTACCACGCAGCAGGCACTGAGCGATTTCGAAACCGCGTACGATTTACGCTTTAGTCAGGAGGAGGTAAGCCTGATTGCGGTGATCTTTGGCGCCTGGCTGATGCAGGAGAACGCGCTACAGGAGAAGCAGGTATTGCTGCTGACGGGCGATAACGCCCGGCTTGAGCAGCAGATTGAGCAGCAAATCCGTGAAATCTCGCTGCTGCCGATCAATATCAAATATCAGGAGATGAGCGACTTTCAGCGCGAGGGCGCGCCGCGCGAGATCGCGCTGGTGATCTCGCCTTACGCCACCTCGCTGCCGCTCTATTCGCCGCCGCTGATCCACGCCGAGCTGCCGCTGAGCGAACATCAGCAGCAGCGCATCCGGGCGCTGCTGGAGGCTTAAACCGCGCGCGGCCGCAAGAAGAGCGCCGGCAGCGCCACCAGCGCCATCACCCAGAAGAGATGCCCCTGCAGATGCGCGAACAGCACGCCGCAAATCATGGTCATGACCGCAATGCCGCCGCCCATCGCCAGCGCTGAATAGATCGACTGCAGCCGAATCACGTCCGGGCCGCGGCGCGCAGCGATAAAACGCATCGCCGCCAGATGACAGACGGTAAAGCTGCCGCAGTGCAGGATCTGCCCCACAATAAGCCACGGCAGCTCAACGGTCGCGCCCAGCAGCGTCCAGCGCGCCAGCGCGCAAAGGCCGGAGAGCAGCAGCAGATCGCGCGCGCGCCAGCGGCGAAACAGGCGATTGCTCAGGGCGAAAACCACAATCTCCGCCACCACGCCGAGCGACCACAGATAGCCTACCACCGAAGCGGAATAGCCGCTCTGCTGCCACCAGATGGCGCTGAAGCCGTAATAGGCGGCGTGCGCGCCCTGCATCAGCGTAACGCACAGCATAAAGCGCCACACGCTGTTCTCGCGCAGCAGATCGCGCCACGCCTGCCAGCCGCCGCTCGCCGCGCTGTGCCGCTCCTCACCCTGCGGTCGGGTGTGCGGCGGCAACAGCATGCCGCCCAGCATCGCCAGTACGCCGACGGAGAGCAGCGCCAGAATCGCCTGCGAGGACCAGTGGTTCACCAGCAGCCCGGTCAGCGCGGAGCTGATAACGAACGCCAGCGATCCCCACAGCCGCACCGGCCCGTATTTGAGTCCGATCTGCTGCGTCCAGGTGGCGGCCAGCGCATCGCTGAGCGGCACCAGCGGCGAGAAAAAGAGGTTAAAGCCCACCATAACGAAGAGCAGCCACAGCCACTGCTGCCCTATCCAGTAGCCGGCGGCGAACAGGCAGGTCATCAGCGCCAGCAGCCGCAGCGCGGTAATCAGCTGCGCTGGATGTTTGACCTGTGAAGCGATCAGCAGGCTGCCCATGAAGCGCGCCACCATGCCGCAGCCCAACAGCAGGCCGATTTTTTCCGCGTCGAGGCCGGTCTCTTTTAACCAGACGCCCCAGAAAGGCAGATAGATGCCGTAGCAAAAAAAGTAAGTGAAATAGCCAAGACCGAGCCATTTCGCCGAGCCGATAGTCATCCTGCCTCCCGCAGCAAAGTGTCCATGATAAGTAAGTGCGCGCGATTTTAGCCTAAAAACGGCAATAAAAAAGGATGGCCGAAGCCATCCTTAATCACGATCGCGCAGGCGTACGCTTACGCGTAAACCGGCAGACGCGAGCAGACTTCCAGCACTTTCTGTTTGGTGCGTTCGATAGTCGCTTCGTCGTTGACGTTATCCAGCACGTCGGCGATCCAGCCAGCCAGCTCGCGGACTTCCGCTTCTTTAAAGCCGCGACGGGTCACGGCAGGCGTACCGATACGCACGCCAGAGGTGACGAACGGGCTTTTCGGATCGTTCGGCACGCTGTTTTTATTAACGGTGATGTTGGCGCGGCCCAAGGCGGCGTCCGCCTCTTTGCCGGTCATGTTCTTGCTCACCAGATCGATCAGGAACAGGTGGTTATGGGTGCCGCCAGACACGATGTCGTAGCCGCGCGCAATCAGCACTTCCACCATCGCTTTGGCGTTTTTCGCGACCTGCTGCTGGTACGCTTTGAACTCCGGCTCCATCGCCTCTTTAAACGCCACCGCTTTACCGGCGATAACGTGCATCAGCGGACCGCCCTGCCCGCCCGGGAAGACGGCAGAGTTAAGTTTCTTGTAGAGATCTTCGTCGCCGCCTTTCGCCAGGATCAGGCCGCCGCGCGGACCCGCCAGGGTTTTATGGGTGGTCGAGGTGACGATATGCGCATGCGGCACCGGGTTCGGATAGACGTCAGCGGCGATCAGGCCAGCCACGTGCGCCATATCAACGAACAGGTAAGCGCCGACGCTGTCAGCGATTTCACGCATTTTTGCCCAGTCGCAGACGCCGGAATAGGCGGAGAAGCCGCCGACGATCATTTTCGGCTGATGGGTTTTCGCCAGTTCCGCCAGCTCGTTGTAGTCGATTTTGCCGCTCTCATCGATGCCGTAAGGCACGACGTTGTAGAGTTTGCCGGAAAGGTTGACCGGCGAACCGTGAGTCAGGTGACCGCCGTGCGCCAGATTCATGCCCAGAATGGTGTCGCCCGGCTGCAGCAGCGCGGTATAGACGGCGAAGTTAGCCTGAGAGCCGGAATGCGGCTGCACGTTGGCGAAGTCGGCGCCAAACAGCGCTTTAGCGCGATCGATCGCCAGCTGCTCCACGATGTCGACAAATTCACAACCGCCGTAGTAGCGTTTTCCCGGATACCCTTCCGCGTATTTATTGGTGAGCTGCGAACCTTGCGCCTGCATTACACGTGGGCTGGTGTAGTTTTCAGAAGCAATCAGTTCAATGTGCTCTTCCTGACGCACTTTCTCTTGCTCCATCGCCTGCCACAATTCGGCATCATAATCGGCAATGTTCATTTCACGCTTTAACATCCGCATCTCCTGACTCAGCTAACTTTTTAACGGCGGTTTAGGCTCCCTTAAGGAGCAAAGGCCAACAGTGTAAACCGTTTTGCCAGGTGACGGTAGCGCCAATTCCGCTTTGCACGCAAACGATTGGCTTGCCGCTGGCAAAGGTTTTTTACGCTTTTCCATACGGCATGCTCTTCACGATTTTTCATCAGGTTGTGACGTAGATTTTTTCAATTTGTACCCAAACCTTGCCAGCGCGATGGCCCATTTTCGCAGCGGGTTATTTACAACTTCAGGGATGCGATTATAACATGTATTTAAAATACAACTTTACGCAGCCTGAGGTATTCCCATGCTTGACGCACAAACCATCGCTACCGTGAAATCCACGCTTCCCGCCGTCGCCGCCGTAGGACCGAAGCTTACCGCTCACTTCTACGACCGCATGCTGTCGCAGCATCCTGAACTCAAAAACGTCTTCAATATGAATAATCAGCGCAATGGCAACCAGCGCGAAGCGCTGTTCAACGCCATCTGCGCCTATGGCGCGAATCTCGATAACCTGGCGGCGCTGCTGCCCGCCGTTGAAAAGATCGCGCAGAAGCACGCCAGCCTGGCGATCAAGCCGGAACAGTACGCCATTGTCGGCGAGAACCTGCTGGCAACCATTGGAGAGCTGCTAAATCCAGGCGATGAGGTGCTGGCGGCATGGGGCCGCGCTTACGGCGTGCTGGCCGATGTCTTTATCCAGCGCGAAGAGGCGATTTATCAGGAAACCGAGCAGCAGGCAGGCGGCTGGCGCGGCACGCGCCCCTTCCGCATCGCCGCTATCGAAGCGCAAAGTTCCGTTATCAAGAGCTTTACTCTGACCCCGGTCGACGGCGGCGCGGTTGCGGCGTTTAAACCAGGCCAGTATCTCACCGTGCATCTGCATCCCGCCGAGTTTGAGTTTCAGCAAAATCGCCAGTATTCGCTGACCCACACCAGCAACGGCAAAAGCTACCGCATTGCGGTGAAGCGCGACGCGCAAGGCACCGTCTCCGGCTGGCTGCATGAAAAAGCGCAGGTCGGTGATGTGCTGGAGCTGACCGCGCCGCACGGCGATGTATTTATGGAAGTCGGTACGGAGACGCCGGTAACGCTGATCTCTGCAGGCGTCGGCGTAACGCCGACGCTGGCGATGCTGCACGCGCTGGCCGAACAGCAGCATGCCGCGCCGGTCACCTGGCTGCATGCAGCGGAAAACGGCGCGCAGCACGCCTTTGCGGAAGAAGTGGCCGAGACGGGCGCCCGCCTGCGCGACTTTGAGAAACGCGTCTGGTATCGCGTGCCGGAGGCGGCCGACGCCGGCCGTTTTGATGCCGAAGGCGTGATGGATTTGGCTGCCGAATCCGCGCGATTACAGGATGCGCGCACGCAGTTCTGGCTGTGCGGTCCGATCGGCTTTATGCAGTTTATCGCCGGACAGCTGCGCGACGCGGGCGTCGACGCCTCACGCATCCACTATGAAGTGTTTGGCCCGCATAAGGGGCTTTGATGCCGCTTCTGGAACCGACTACAGACGGCACATAATGCCTGGTAGCAGGTGGTATGGACCGGAGAGCAAAGCGTCCCGCGCCATGGAAGGCGCGGGCCGAGCTGGCAAGGATGCCGTATTTTGCGTCTTTGCGATCGGGCTATATCACCTGCGCTGGCACTTAGTTACAGACAAAGCCCGCATGTTTCCGGCGTTAAATCGCCTCTTCGTCCTCTTCGCCGGTACGAATACGCACCACGCGCGATACGTCGAAAACAAAAATCTTACCGTCGCCGATTTTACCGGTCTGGGCGGTTTTCATAATGGTTTCCACGCAGGTGTCGACGATGTCGTCGCCTACGACCATTTCAATTTTCACTTTCGGCAGAAAATCGACCATATATTCCGCGCCGCGATAGAGCTCAGTATGCCCTTTCTGACGGCCAAAACCTTTCACTTCAGAGACCGTCATCCCGGTGATGCCGACTTCGGCTAAGGCTTCGCGCACATCGTCGAGTTTGAATGGTTTGATAATCGCATCAATCTTTTTCATGTCAGACCCTTTTCTCACTCCCTCCGTGGCCGGATGGGGTGCTGTAAGTATAGACCCGCAGCCGCAGGCTACAGGCGTGTTGCCCGCAACGCATCCCGGCCGCCGGGGCATTCGTCAACGCTCTCAGGCGCTTCATCGCGCCAGAAAGCTACTCTTTAAAATCGCTGGCGTCCAGTTCATGTCGGGACAGCAGCTTATAAAACTCGGTGCGATTGCGCCCGGCCAGCCGGGCGGCATTGGTGACATTGCCTTTGGTCATCTGCAACAGCTTACGCAGATAGTTCAGCTCAAACTGGTTTCGCGCCTCGACAAAGGTCGGCAATACGCTGTTTTCTCCGCTCAGCGCCTGCTCGACCAGCGCATCGCTGATCACCGGCGACGAGGTAAGCGCGACGCACTGCTCGATCACGTTTACCAGCTGACGCACGTTGCCCGGCCAGCTTGCCGTCATCAGCCGTTTCATCGCATCAACGGAAAAGCTGCGTACAAAGGGTTTATGCCGATCCGCTGCCTGACGCAGCAGATGGCCAGCGAGCAGCGGAATATCTTCGGTGCGCTCGTGCAGCGCCGGCAGCTTAAGATTGACCACGTTAAGGCGGTAAAAGAGATCCTCACGGAACTCTTTCTTCTCCATCGCCTTCGGCAAGTCTCGATGAGTGGCGGAGATAATGCGCACGTTAATGTCGATATCGTGATTGCTGCCGAGCGGACGGATTTTGCGCTCCTGCAGCACGCGCAGCAGCTTCACCTGCAGCGACGGCGGCATATCGCCGATTTCGTCCAGAAACAGCGTGCCTCCTTCCGCCGCCTGAAAGAGTCCTTCGCGCGCGCTTACCGCGCCGGTAAAGGCGCCACGGGCGTGACCGAACAGCTCCGACTCCAGCAGCTGCTCCGGCAGCGCGCCGCAGTTAATGGCGACAAAAGGTTTGCCCGCGCGCGGGCTGGCGGCGTGGATCGCCTGCGCCAGCACCTCTTTGCCGCTGCCGCTCTGGCCGTTAATTAAGACGCTAACGTCGGACTGCGCCACCATGCGCGCCTGCTCCAGCAGCCGCAGCATAATCGGGCTGCGGGTGACGATCGCCTCGCGCCAGCGGTCGTCGCTGGCCGGCGCGCGCTGCGCCAGCGCATCGTCAATCGCTTTATAGAGCGCGTCGCGGTCTACCGGCTTGGTGAGGAAGCTGAATACCCCCTGCTGCGTGGCGGAGACGGCGTCGGGGATCGAGCCGTGCGCGGTGAGGATAATCACCGGCAGGCTGGGGTTACGCTTCTGGATTTCGCCGAACAGCGCCAGCCCGTCCATCTCATCCATACGCAAATCGCTGATGACGAGATCGATCTGCTCTTTCTGCAGCAGGCGCAGCGCTTCCGGCCCGCTGGCGGCGGTGGTGACCTGGTAACCTTCGCTGCTGAGGCGCATCCCCAGCAGCTTTAACAGGCTGGGATCGTCATCCACCAGCAGCAGACGTGCGGATTGTCTGGCCATTAAGGCTCCTCATGTGGCGAGGTTTCCGGCGCATGGCCGCTTTCGGTGACGTCTGGCGCTTTGCGCGAAGAGAGCTGACGTTCAATATCCGTCAGGCGCTCAAGCTTATGCTGCGTGTCGTTAAGGATCTGGCGCATTTGCGTCTGCTGCTGACGTAGCGCGTCGAGCTGCGCATCGCTGCTCTGCTGCAAATGCGCGAAGCGCGTGCGCGTTTCGCTGAGATCGAGCTGTGCGACCTGATTGCCGCGCCACAGCTGAATCAGCGGACGTACCGCGCCGGGAAAGCGGCTGCTGTACGCATCCAGCGCGTCGACGTAATCGCGGCGTTCCAGCGGCGTGACGTTGCCATTAGCCATCAGGATGCCGTTTTTAAAGGCGCGCGCCCAGCCTTCTACCGGCCAGCGATGCGCTTCGGCGCGCGCTTCTGCGGGCGACAGACGCTCGGCGCAGTCGATGGCGCGCAGCCAGTAGAGCGGATTCCCCGTTGCCGTCGCGCTTTCGTTGCGCCAGACGCTGGCGCAGTCGGTCGCCAGGTAATCGGGAAGCCTGACCTCAGGCTCGGCGACGACGGCGTCGCGATGCGCGGACGAAGCGGCCGGGGAGGCGCTGCAGCCGCTGAGCGAAAGGCTCAGCAGCGCGGTAAAAAGTGAGGCGAAGACGATATTCATCTGTCAGTGATTCCCGGCTGTGTGATTCAGTACGATACGAAAACAAACGTCGGCATCTTTGCTGTCGATCAGCAGCAGATCCCCCTGCATGCGGCGCAGACAGTCTTTGGCGATGCTCAGTCCTAACCCGCTGCCTTTAACCGGCCCTTTACGCTGCAGACTCCCCTGGAAAAAGGGTTCGAAGATCATTTCCCGTTCTTTAGCGGGAATCGGCGTGCCGCTGTTGGCGACCTCTATCCAGACCTTGTCGCCGTGCAGCTGGCTGCGCAGCCAGATGCTACCGGATTCGCCGCCATAGTTCACGGCGTTAGAGTATAAGTTGTCGATGACGCGCATCAGCAGCACAGGCTCCGCCAGACAGCTTTTCACCTGAAGATCGCAGTGCACATGCATCAGCTTAGCGCGCGCCGGCAGCGCATGGGCGCTGACCACCATATCCACCAGCTCGCCGATATCCACCGTCTCCAGCGTCGTCGGCCCCTCTACCAGCTTGCGGTTGTAGTCGAGCAGCTGCTCAATCAGGCGCTGTAGATGGCGGCTGCTGGCATCCAGGATCGCCACGACCTCTTTCTGGTCGCCGTTCAGCGCGCCCACCACCTCGTCCGCCAGCAGCTCCGTACCCTCGCGCAGGCTGGCAAGCGGCGTCTTCAACTCGTGAGAGAGATGACGCAGGAACTCATGGCGCTGCGTCTCCAGCCACGCCAGCCGCTCGCTGAGCCAGACGATGCGCTGCCCCAGAGAGCGCAGCTCGCGCGGGCCGCGAAAAGCCACGGTCGCGCCCAGTTCGCGCCCTTCGCCGAGCCGGTTGATCATGCGTTCGACGCTTTTTACCGGCCCGATAATCATGCGGGTGAACAGCAGCACCAGCGCCAGGCTGACGATAAACAGGATAAGCGCCTGCCAGCCGAAAAACTGGCCGCGATCGGCGATTTCGCGCTGCAGCTGCAGCCCGCGCGCGAATACCACTTCACGCGTCTCCTGTACCAGCTGCGCGTTAACGGCGGAAAAGCGCTCCAGCGCCTGCGAGGCGGCGGCGGCCGGGTTGCCGTTATCGCACTTGAGTTCAGCCAGCTGCGGCAGCGTCGCGCGCAGCGTTTGAAACACCGCCAGCGCGGGCAGGCTGGAGATGTGAGAGTCGAGTATCTGACTGTAACGCGCGCGCTGGGTTTCATAGAGGCGCGCCAGGGTAACGTCGCCCAGCACGCAATATTGCCGGTAGCTGCGCTCCAGCTCCAGCGCGGTGCGCGCCATCGCTTCGCTGCGGCGCACGTCGGTGAAGGTGTTGCGGTTGGTGTCGGCGGCCTGATCGCTTAACGCCGACAAACTTTCCCATGCCTGCCAGGCCAGCACCAGCAGCGGCAGCAGCACCAGCAAAAACGCCATCAGCACCAGCTGGCGCAACGATCGGGGAAATAAACGCCATCTTCTCACGCGGTCGCTTCCTGTAATAAACGCTGTGAGAATGCTAGCGAAGTCCGTCGGTGGAAGATAGAGCGGAAATGAAAACGGCAGGCCTTTCGGCCTGCCGTGAGAGCGACGCCGCAGCATCGCCTGGAAATAAGGTGGAGCCTAACTCAACGTTGCGCCCGATGCTTGATAACGTTGCAGAGCAAACGATTATCGGTTGGTGGACGGCAGGCTCCGTTTGGTGCGTCATTCAGTTTTTATGAGCTCTGCCGCCGTAGCGGGGCAATCATAAACAGGAGAATGAGCCACACAGTAATATTAGCAAACTTCATGCCAAAAAAGAAATAACATTCTTTTTCATAGGGTTGCCAGGTTATTTCTCGCTGACGGACGCCTGACGCGCCGCCGCGCGCGCCCTTCTGTCGCTAAAACCCAACACATCGATACCCTGAATATTAATCACTGATTTATCATCAGGATAAATGTCTCCTTTTAGAGACATCAGAGAGTGGCAACTGTCGCCATTTGCCAACAGACATAAAAAAGGAGACATCGCTGTCTCCTTTTGTCTTGTCGCACTGGCGGGTTTAGCCCAGCTGTTTACGCGCGTTGCGGAAGATACGCATCCATGGGCTATCCTCGCCCCACTCCGCCGGATGCCAGGAGTTGCTTACCGTACGGAAAACGCGCTCCGGGTGCGGCATCATGATGGTCACGCGGCCGCTTTCGTTGGTCACCGCCGTAATGCCGTTAGGCGAGCCGTTCGGGTTAGCCGGGTAGGTTTCGGTCACCTTGCCGTAGTTATCGACAAAGCGCAGCGCAACCAGTCCTTTAGACTCCAGCGCCGCCAGATGCGCGCCGTCGCGCACTTCGACAAAGCCTTCGCCGTGAGAGACCGCAATCGGCATATGCGAGCCAGCCATGCCGTCCAGCAGCAGCGACGGGCTGGCGGCCACTTCCACCAGGCTAAAGCGCGCTTCGAAACGCTCCGACTGGTTACGCACGAAGCGCGGCCAGAGTTCGCTGCCCGGGATCAGCTCGCGCAGGTTCGACATCATCTGACAACCGTTGCACACGCCCAGCGCCAGCGTCTGAGGACGATGGAAGAAGTTTTCGAACGTATCGCGCACGCGGTTGTTGAACAGAATAGATTTCGCCCAGCCTTCGCCGGCGCCCAGCACGTCGCCGTAGGAGAAACCGCCGCACGCCACCAGCGCCTGGAACTCATCCAGACCGCGACGTCCTGCCAGCAGATCGCTCATATGCACGTCAACCGCCGTAAAGCCTGCGCGATGGAACGCCGCCGCCATTTCGACGTGGGAGTTAACGCCCTGCTCGCGCAGCACCGCGACGCGCGGACGCGCGCCGGTGGCGATCATCGGCGCGGCGACATCCTCTTCCGGATTAAAGGTCAGATGGACGTTGAGGCCAGGATCGTTGTCGTCTTTACGCGCTTCATGCTCTTGATCGGCGCAGATCGGGTTATCGCGCAGGCGCTGCATCTGCCAGCTGGTTTCGCCCCACCAGGTACGCAGCGTGGTGCGACTTTCGCTGTAGACCGCGCTGTCGCCGGAGCGAATCACAAAGCGGTCACCGCGCTGCGCGCTGCCGATCACATGACTGCACGCTGCGAGCCCCTGCTCCGCCAGCATCTTTTCCACTGCCGCGCGATCTTCGGCCTTGATCTGAATCACCGCGCCCAGCTCTTCGGTAAAGAGCGCGGCCAGCGCGTCGCTGCCCAGCGCGGCGATATCGATCTCGACGCCGCAGTGGCCGGTAAAGGCCATTTCCGCCAGCGTGACCAGCAGGCCGCCGTCTGAACGATCGTGGTAAGCCAGCAGCTTCTGCTGCGCCACCAGCGCCTGAATCGCGTTAAAGAAGCCCGCCAGCTGCTGCGCGTCGCGCACGTCGGCCGGCTTGTCGCCCAGCTGACGATAGACCTGCGAGAGCGCGGTGGCGCCAAGCGTGTTCGCGCCGTTGCCGAGATCGATCAGCAGCAGCAGGTTTTCGCCGTCCGCCTGCAGCTCTGGCGTGACGGTGCGGCGCACATCTTCCACGCGGGCGAAAGCGGTGATCACCAGCGACAGCGGCGAAGTCATTTCGCGCTGCTCGATGCCTTCCTGCCAGCGGGTTTTCATCGACATCGAGTCTTTGCCCACCGGAATCGTAATGCCAAGCGCAGGACAGAGCGCTTCGCCTACCGCCTTGACCGCTTCGTAGAGGCCGGCATCTTCGCCAGGGTGGCCTGCCGCCGCCATCCAGTTCGCGGAGAGCTTCACGCGCTTGAGATCGCCAATCTGCGTCGCTGCCAGGTTGGTCAGCGCTTCCCCCACGGCCAGACGGCCGGAGGCGGCGAAATCGAGCAGCGCAACCGGCGCGCGCTCGCCCAGCGCAAAGGCCTCGCCGTGATAGCTATCGAGGCTGGCGGTGGTGACCGCGCAGTTCGCCACCGGAATCTGCCACGGACCAACCATCTGGTCGCGCGCCACCATGCCGGTGACGGTACGGTCGCCGATGGTGACGAGGAAGGTTTTCTCCGCCACGGTCGGCAGGTGCAGCACGCGTTTTACCGCGTCGCTAAGGGTAATACCGTCGCGCAGCAGCGGCTCGCCTTTGGCCTGCTGTGTCACCACGTCGCGCGTCATCTTCGGCGTTTTGCCCAGCAGCACGTCCAGCGGCATATCGATAGGGGTGTTGTCGAAGTGGCTGTCGCTCAGGCTCAGGTGCTGCTCTTCGGTCGCTTCGCCGATCACGGCGTAAGGCGCGCGCTCGCGCTGGCAGAGCGCATCGAACTGCGCCAGCTTCTCCGGCGCCACCGCCAGTACGTAACGCTCCTGCGACTCGTTGCACCATACTTCCAGCGGGCTCATGCCCGGCTCATCGTTCAGGATGTCGCGCAGGTTGAAACGGCCGCCGCGGCCGCCGTCGCTCACCAGCTCCGGCATGGCGTTGGAGAGGCCGCCCGCGCCCACGTCGTGAATAAACAGAATCGGGTTCTCTTCACCCATCTGCCAGCAGCGGTCAATCACCTCCTGACAGCGGCGTTCCATTTCCGGGTTGTCGCGCTGTACGGAAGCGAAATCGAGATCGGCATCGGACTGGCCTGACGCCATAGACGAGGCCGCGCCGCCGCCCAGACCGATATTCATCGCCGGGCCGCCCAGCACGATCAGTTTCGCGCCCAGGGTAATCTCGCCTTTCTGCACGTGATCGGCGCGGATGTTGCCGATGCCGCCCGCCAGCATGATCGGCTTATGGTAGCCGCGCAGCTCGACGCCGTTATGGCTGTTGACCCGCTCTTCATAGGTGCGGAAATAGCCGTTCAGCGCCGGACGTCCGAATTCGTTATTAAACGCCGCGCCGCCCAGCGGGCCTTCGGTCATGATGTCCAGCGCGCTGACGATGCGGTCCGGCTTGCCGAAATCCTCTTCCCAGGGCTGCTCAAAACCGGGAATACGCAGGTTCGACACCGAGAAGCCCACCAGGCCAGCTTTCGGCTTCGCGCCGCGTCCGGTGGCGCCTTCGTCGCGGATCTCGCCGCCGGAGCCGGTCGCCGCGCCAGGCCACGGCGAGATCGCCGTAGGATGGTTATGGGTTTCTACCTTCATCAGGATATGCGCCGCCTCCTGATGGTACTCATACTCGCCTTTTTGCGCGTCGGCGTAAAAGCGTCCCACTTCCGAGCCTTCCATTACCGCCGCGTTGTCTTTATAGGCTGACAGCACGTGGTCCGGCGTGGTCTCGAAAGTGTTTTTAATCATTTTAAACAGCGATTTCGGCTGTTTTTCGCCGTCGATAATCCAGTCGGCGTTGAAAATTTTATGACGGCAGTGCTCAGAGTTGGCCTGCGCGAACATATAGAGTTCGATGTCGTTGGGGTTGCGCCCGAGGCGCTGGAAAGCCGCCAGCAGATAGTCGATTTCGTCGTCCGCCAGCGCCAGCCCCAGCGTGCGGTTCGCCTCTTCCAGCGCGTGACGGCCATTATTCAGCACGTCAACGCTTTTCAGCGGCTGCGGCTCGTGGTGCGCGAACAGCGCTTCCGCCTGCGACAGATCGCTGAAAACCGTCTCCATCATGCGATCGTGCAGCAGCGCCTGAAGCGTCTGCCACTGCGCGTCGGTGAGCTGCGGCGCCTGCACATAGAAGGCCAGACCGCGCTCCAGGCGGCGCACCTGCGGCAGATCGCAGTTGTGCGCGATATCGGTCGCTTTGGAAGACCAGGGCGAGATGGTGCCGGGACGCGGCGTCACCAGCAGCAGGCGGCCTTGCGGCGCGTGTTCGGCGAGAGAAGGACCGTATTTCAGCAGGCGCTGCAGGCGCGCTTTTTCATCAGCGTTCAGCGGTGCGCTGACATCGGCAAAATGGACGTACTCGGCGTAAATGTCACTCACCGGCAGGTGAGCGTCCTGAAAGCGGGTCAGCAGTTTGTTTACACGAAATGCCGACAGGGCGGGCGAACCACGCAGAATTTCCATCATTTAATCTCTCGTCAGAGCGCCGTGCGACGCTTCAAGGGGCACAACAGCAGAAAACGGGCGGTATTATAGAGAAACACCCCGCTCGACGAAACCGTTTGCGCATAATTTCTCTGCCTGCGGAATTGCCTGAATTTTGCGCAAAACCTGCTTTATAAGTTGCTCTACGCTGCCGAGTTGCGCAAAATGCCCCTCGCTCTGGGAGTTCAAAAAAGATCAATACTGCCTTTAAAAGACAGAGGCCTTAGAGCCAGCGAGAGACAACTATTTGAAACGCCTAAAATTAAACTATCTGCTGATCGGTCTCGTCACCCTGCTGCTGGCGATGGCGTTATGGCCATCGATCCCGTGGTACGGCAACGGACAGGATGCGATTTCGCAGATAAAATCACGGGGAGTGCTGCGTATCAGTACCATCAATTCCCCGCTGACTTACTACACCATCAATAAAGCTCCCGCCGGCATGGATTACGAGCTGGCGAAGCGCTTTGCCGACTATCTGGGCGTTAAGCTCAAGGTCACGGTGCGCCCAAACCTTAGCGATCTGTTTGACGATCTCGACGACGGCAAAGCGGACCTGCTGGCGGCGGGCCTGATTTACAACGATGAAAGGCTGGCGCGCTATAAAACCGGGCCGAGCTACTACTCCGTGTCCCAGCAGCTGGTCTATCGCGTCGATAAGCCGCGCCCGAAGAATCTCGGCGATCTTAAAGGTGAGCTCAGGGTCGCTTCCGGCTCCGCCTATCTGTCGTCGCTGAAAACGGCGCGCGATAAGCAGTATCCCGATCTCAACTGGGTGATCTCCACCGATCAGGGGCCGAAAGCGCTGCTGGAGGCGGTCGCCGACGGCAAGCTCGACTACACCATCGGCGATTCCGTCACTATCGCCCTGCTGCAGCGCATCCATCCGCAGCTGGCGGTGGCGTTCGACGTCACGGATGAAGAACCGGTCACCTGGTATGTGCCGCATAACGACGACAGCAGCCTGAACGCCGCGATGCTCGACTTCTTTAACTCAATGGGTGAAGAAGGCGTGATGGCGCGCCTGGAGGAGAAGTATCTCGGCCACGTCGGCACTTTCGACTATGTCGATACCCGCACCTTCCTGCGCGCCATCGACGTGACGCTGCCGGAGATTAAACCGCTGTTTGAGAAGTATGCGGCCAGTATCGACTGGCGGCTGCTGGCGGCGATCTCCTATCAGGAGTCGCACTGGAATCCGCTGGCGACCTCCCCGACCGGCGTGCGCGGCATGATGATGCTGACGCGCAATACCGCCGACAGCCTGAACGTCGAGGATCGTACCGACACCGAGCAGAGCATTCGCGGCGGCAGCCTCTATCTACAGCGCATGATGGAAAAGGTGCCCGCCACCATTCCCGAAGATGAGCGCATCTGGTTCGCGCTGGCGGCCTACAACATGGGCTACGCCCATATGCTGGATGCGCGTAAGCTTACGGCGAAACAGGGCGGCAATCCCGACAGCTGGGCCGACGTCAAGCTGCGGCTGCCGATGCTGAGCCAGAAACGCTACTATGCGCAGACCACCTACGGCTACGCGCGCGGTCACGAAGCCTATAACTACGTTGAGAACATCCGTAAGTATCAGCTGAGTCTGGTGGGATATTTGCAGGAGCAGGAAAAGCGCCTGGCCCAGCAAGCGGCGCAAGAGGCAGAGCTGGGCAGCGGCTATCCGGCGGTGGCGCCGGAAATCGCCATGAATTAGGCAACGAGTGAAGCGCGACGTCGACGCCGCGTTAGTCCGTTCCGCGCTGCGCCTGACGCAGCGCTTTTTTTTGCTCGCGCCGCATGCGGAAAAAGTCGCTCAGCATCGCCGCGCACTCCTCCGCCAGCACGCCGCTCTGTAGCGTTACCTGATGATTCATGCCGGGATGGCCGAGCACGTCCATCAGCGAGCCCGCCGCGCCGGTTTTCTCATCGCTGGCGCCGTAGACCAGCCGCGCGATGCGGCTGTGCACCATCGCGCCGGCGCACATTACACAGGGCTCCAGCGTCACGTAGAGCGTGGTATCCAGCAGGCGATAGTTCTCCAGCACTTTGCCGCCCTGACGCAGCGCCATCATTTCGGCGTGCGCGGTCGGATCGTGCTGACCGATGGGCCGGTTCCACCCTTCGCCGATAACGCGATCGCCCTGCACCAGCACCGCGCCGACCGGCACCTCGCCCTGTTCCCAGGCGATGCGCGCCAGCCGCAGCGCATGGCGCATCCAGTATTCGTCTTGAGATTGATTCACGCAGGCTCACTCCCGGCAGCAGCAAAGCGGCGCATTATAGCGATCCCGCGCGCAGAATCGAAGATGCAACCTACTCCAGCTGCTGAAGTTCGCCGCGCGGCGTGACGCGCCAGCGGTGCTGGCAGAAAAAGAGCAGCGGGTTATCCTGCTTACTGTCGCTGTAGCCGCTATAGAGCTGTAGCGGCGTGCCGATCTGCTCTTCGAGCTGGACCACCTTTTCATGGCCGAGGCAGCGCATAGCCAGTACGCGACCGCCGAAGCCGCGCCGCATCTGGCTGGCGATCAGTTTGACGCGCGGCAAAAACGCCGAGTCAAAGTAGACCTGCTCCACCAGCGGCTGCGGCGAGCCGGTAATCAGCCAGACGTCGGCATCATCGCTGCCCAGATAGTCGGTCAGGCGCTGCTGCACCACCGGAAATGCGGTTACCCGCTGGCGAAACCACTGCGCAAAGGCCGCTTCGCGCCGCAGCAGCGTGCGCTCCGAGCGGCCAAAGGTAATCGACCAGAGCAGCAGGCTCATCGGCCAGCGCGCCGCGCGCCCTTTAATCAGCAGCCCTAGCCCGACCACCGGCAACAGCGGTACCACCAGCAGCAAATTGAGCGGCTGACGCCAGAGCAAATAGCGCATAAAGGTGCCGAACATATCCTGCTGATGCAATGTGCCGTCCAGATCGAAAAACACTACGCGACGTTGTGTACCCTTGGTCAAAAAACGCTCCTTTCTGATTTGTTCGCCCTGTGTTTCCTTATTGTAGCCATCAACCGCGGCAGCGGCGAAGAGGGCTATTTTTAATTCCAGTGGCTACAATGCCAGATGAATAGTTTATTCTTCAGCAGAGAAAGGCATCTTACGGCAGGCTACTTAAACGAGGACCAGGCATGAGTTCATTGCTGCGCATTCGTCAGCTCTATCCGCGTCTGGCGCTAAACGAGCGTCGGCTGGCGGACTTTCTGTTGTCACAGCCGGATCGGGCACGCCATCTCAGCTCGCAGAAGCTGGCTGAAGAGTCGGGCGTTAGCCAGTCGAGCGTGGTGAAATTCGCGCAGAAACTGGGCTATAAGGGGTTTCCGGCGCTTAAGCTGGCGCTGAGCGAATCGCTGGCAGATCGCGACGCCATTACCGTGCATAACCATATTCTCAGCGACGACTCGCTGAAAACCGTGGGCGAGAAGCTGCTGACCGAGAAGCTCTCCGCGATTCGCGCCACGCTCGATATCAATAGCGAAGAGAAGCTGAACGCGACGCTGCACCTGCTGAAAAACGCCCAGCGCATCGTGCTGGTGGGCATCGGCGCTTCGGGACTGGTGGCGAAGGACTTTTCCTGGAAGCTGATGAAGATCGGCATTAATGCGGTGGCGGAGCAGGATATGCACGCGCTGCTCTCCAGCGTGCAGGCGATGCGTCCCGGCGACGTGCTGCTGGCGATCTCCTATACCGGCGAGCGTAAAGAGATCAACCTGGCGGCGCAGGAAGCCGCGCAGATTGGCGCGTACGTACTGGCTTTTACTGGCTTTACGCCCAACAGCCTGCAGCAGACCGCGACCCACTGTCTCTATACCGTAGCGGAAGAACAGAGCACGCGCAGCGCCGCCATTTCGTCGACCACGGCGCAGCTGGCGCTGACCGATCTGCTGTTTATGGCGCTGGTGCAGAACGATCCAGAGCGCGCCGCCAGCCATATCCGTCACAGCGAAGCGCTGGTGAAAAAGCTGAACTAGGCGGCGAACGCGAGTATAATGGCGCCGTTTTTAGCTAATCAGGTGAAATCATGGCGCTGCTGATTACCGCCAAATGCATTAACTGCGATATGTGCGAACCCGAATGCCCTAACCAGGCCATTACGCTCGGCGCGGAGATCTATGAGATCGACGCCAGCCGCTGCACCGAGTGCGTCGGGCACTACGATGCGCCGACCTGCCAGAGCGTCTGCCCTATCGATAACACCATTATTATCGATCCACAGCACATCGAATCGCGCGATGCGCTGTGGGAGAAGTTCGTGCTGCTGCACCACTAGTTTTCGATAATCACCGTTGCGCAGGCGTAGTGACGCTCATCCGCCAGCGTGACGTGAACCTGCCGGACGCCCAGCTTTTCCGCCACTTCGCTGGCGTGATTGAAAAAGCGCAGTCCGGGCTTGCCCAGCTCATCGTTATAAACTTCAAACTGATTGAACGCCAGACCGCCGCGAATGCCGGTGCCGAAGGCCTTGGCCGCCGCTTCCTTGACGGCGAAGCGCTTAGCCAGAAAGCGCACCGGCTGCTGATGCCGCTGATATTGCTGCCACTCGGCTTCGCTCAGCACACGCCGCGCCAGGCGGTCGCCGGAGCGCTCAATCACGCCAGCGATACGCTCGATTTCGACGATGTCGGTGCCCAGTCCGAGAATAGCCATTAGCGACGCGCTTCCCGCATCAGCAGCTTCATCTCTTTTACCGCGTCAGCCAGGCCGCTGAAGAGCGCGCGGCCAATAATGGCGTGGCCGATATTCAGCTCGTGCATCTCCGGCAGCGCGGCGATCGGCTGGACGTTGTGGTAGGTCAGACCGTGGCCGGCGTTGACCTTGAGGCCCAGGCTGGCGGCAAAGGTGGCGGCGTGACGGATGCGCGCCAGCTCGGCATCGCGCGGCAATCCTTCCGGCGCCTCGGCGTAGGCGCCGGTATGAATTTCGATATAGGGCGCGCCGCTGGCGACCGCCGCCTCAATCTGGCGATGGTCGGGATCGATAAACAGCGAAACCTGAATGCCCGCGTCGCTCAGCTGCTTCACCGCGGCGTTGATTTTTTCCTGCTGGCCCGCCACGTCGAGGCCGCCTTCGGTGGTCACCTCTTCGCGCTTCTCCGGCACCAGACAGACGAAGTGCGGCTGGATATCGCAGGCGATGCCCACCATCTCGTCGGTAACCGCCATCTCCAGGTTCATGCGCGTCTGGATGGTGTCGCGCAGAATACGCACGTCGCGATCGGTGATATGGCGGCGATCTTCGCGCAGATGCACGGTGATGCCTTCCGCGCCCGCCTGCTCGGCGACGAAAGCCGCCTGAACCGGATCGGGATAGTGGGTGCCGCGCGCGTTACGTACCGTGGCGATATGATCGATGTTGACCCCTAACAGCAACTCAGCCATGACAATCCTCAGGTTAACTATGTCGAAAAATCAGAGTGTACCGCGGCGCGCGGCGCAGGCACAGCGCTACGGGCTGGCGGCATCGGGCCGCTTTTTCGGCACGAACTGGCGAAACAGCTCGGTGCTCTTTAAGGGTTTGCCGCCCAGGTAGGGTTTCAGCGCGATGCGGGTAAAGCGCTTGGCGGCGCGCAGCGTGTCGGCATCGGGAAAATCGCGTTCCCACAGCGCGCGCAGCTGGCGGCCGGTGAAGCTGCGCTGACCGGCGACCAGACTGGCGATAAAGCCCTTCTCTTCGCGATAGCTGTAGGTCATGTTGTCGGCGACCGGCTCGCCGCTGCCGGCGCAGTGCAGAAAGTCGACGCCGTAGCCGAGATGGCCGAGCAGCGCCAGCTCGAAGCGGCGCAGCGCCGGCTCAGGCGAGCTGTTGGCCGCCGCCAGCGTCTGCAGACAGTTCAGGTAGTCAAAGAAGAGTTCTGAGAAGGGAAATTCCTGCTCCAGCACGCGCGACACCAGTTCGTTAACGTAGAGGCCGCAGTAGAGCGTAATGCCGCTGAGCGGCAGCGCCAGCGACACCGCTTCGGCTTTGGTCAGGGTTTTGACCTCGCCGCGCCCGGTCCAGCGCACCAGCAGCGGCGTGAAGGGCTGCAGCGTGCCTTTCAGCTGCGAGCGGCGCGCGCGCGCGCCTTTCGCCAGCACCCTGACGCGCCCGTGACTTTCGCTGAAGAGATCGAGCAGCAGGCTGGTTTCGCTGTAAGGGCGACTATGCAGCACAAAGGCGCGTTGCCAGCCTTCCATAGGATCAGAGGTCGTCTACGTAGCCCAGGCTGCGCAGCGCACGTTCGTCGTCGGCCCAGCCGGACTTCACTTTGACCCAGAGTTCGAGATGCACTTTGGCTTCGAACATCTCTTCCATGTCTTTACGCGCTTCAATGCCGATAGTTTTGATTTTGGCGCCTTTGTTGCCGATCACCATCTTCTTCTGCCCTTCGCGCTCGACGAGGATCAGGCCGTTGATATCGTAGCCGCCGCGATCGTTCGCCACGAACTGCTCGATTTCCACGGTTACGGAGTACGGCAGCTCGGCGCCGAGGAAGCGCATCAGCTTCTCGCGGATAATTTCCGACGCCATAAAGCGCTGCGAGCGGTCGGTGATGTAATCTTCCGGGAAGTGGTGGTCCGCCTGCGGCAGACGCTTGCGCACGATCGCCGCAATCGTATCAACGTTTTTTCCGCTTTCGGCGGAGATCGGCACGATGTCGAGGAAGTTCATCTGCTGGCTGAGGAACTGCAGATGCGGCAGCAGGATGCTTTTATCCTGAATGTTGTCCACTTTGTTGATGGCCAGCACTACCGGCACTTTGTTGTCGCGCAGCTTGTTGAGCACCATCTCGTCGTCCGGCGTCCAGCGCGTGCCTTCGACCACGAAGATCACCAGCTCGACGTCGCCGATAGAGCTGCTGGCCGCGCGGTTCATCAGGCGGTTAATGGCGCGCTTCTCTTCCATGTGCAGCCCGGGCGTGTCCACGTAGATGGCCTGGTATTCGCCTTCGGTGTGAATGCCCATAATGCGGTGACGCGTGGTTTGCGGCTTACGCGAGGTGATCGACACCTTCTGCCCCAGCAGCTGGTTCAGTAAGGTGGATTTGCCGACGTTGGGTCGGCCGACAATCGCGACAAAGCCGCAATAGGTATTCTGTTCGCTCATTCGAGTCCTGACTTTTTCAGCGCCTGTTCAGGCGCCGGGATGTTGCTATTCGAGACCAAGCTTAATTAGCGCCTGTTCGGCAGCAGCCTGTTCTGCTTTACGGCGGCTGGAGCCTACGCCCACCACCGGTTCAGCCATGCCACTCACCTGACAGTGAATGGTGAATTCCTGATCGTGGGCTTCGCCACGCACCTGCACCACCAGATAGGACGGCAGCGGCAGATGACGCCCCTGCAGATACTCCTGCAGGCGGGTTTTCGGATCTTTTTGCTTGTCGCCCGGGCTAATCTGCTCGAGGCGCGACTGATACCAGTCAAGGATCAGCTTTTCCACCGTCTGGATATTGCTGTCGAGGAAGATGCCGCCGATCAGCGCCTCCACCGTATCCGCAAGGATGGATTCACGGCGAAATCCGCCGCTTTTCAGTTCGCCCGGCCCCAAACGCAAACATTCGCCGAGGTCAAACTCTCGCGCCATCTCCGCCAGCGTGTTGCCACGCACCAGCGTCGCGCGCATGCGGCTCATATCGCCCTCGTCGACGCGAGGAAAGCGATGATAGAGCGCATTGGCGATCACATAGCTGAGAATGGAATCGCCAAGAAATTCGAGACGCTCGTTGTGCTTACTGCTGGCGCTGCGGTGCGTTAGCGCCTGTTGCAAGAGTTCCGGATGAGTAAAAGTGTAGCCCAGTTTGCGCTGAAGCTTATTAATGAGGATGGGGTTCATGCGATTCCAGTTCTTTTGTGCGTCTGTGACTCTGCATACGAAACAGGGCTGGCTTTCCAACGCATTCTGTTTAGTGTGCAGTGGCCCCCCGCAGGAGGCCAACCGTTTTGCCCGTTTATCCGGGCCAGATGACTCAGTGAATGCCGCCGATACGACTCAGGCGTACGCCCGTCGGCCACTGACCTTCCTGCTTATCGAAGCTCATCCAGATGGCGACCGCTTTGCCGACCAGATTGCGTTCCGGGACAAAGCCCCAGTAGCGGCTGTCGGCGCTGTTGTCGCGGTTATCGCCCATCATGAAATATTGCCCCTGCGGCACGATCCAGGTCGCCTGCGGCTGGCCCGGCTGCTGATAATACATGCTCGCCTGACTCTGCGCTTCGTTTACCAGCAAAATATCGTGCGTGACGTTGCCCAGCGTCTCTTTACGGGTACCGAGACGCAGTCCGCCGCGCATGGTTTCGCCCTGCGGCACCTGATAGAACCCGTTGCCCGCTTCATTGCCGTCAAAACCGCTGAAGGTCTGAATAAAGTCGCTCGGCTCTATATTGGTGTAGGTGATCGGCAGCGCGCTGGCGCAGCGCTGGCCGGCGGCGCAGTTCGGGCTAACGGTCAGGGTTTTGCTGTAGGGATCGAACACCACTTTGTCGCCCGGCAGGCCGATCACGCGCTTGATGTAGTCCAGGCTCGGATCTTTCGGGTATTTAAATACCGCGATATCGCCGCGCTGCGGATGACCGGTCGGGATCAGCGTCGTCTGGGTGATGGGATCTTTGATGCCGTAGGAAAACTTCTCCACCAGAATAAAATCGCCGATCAGCAGCGTCGGCATCATGGAGCCGGACGGGATCTGGAATGGCTCATAGATAAACGAGCGCACCACGAACACCACCAGCAGCACCGGGAAGACCGACGCGGCGGTCTCTACCCAGCCAGGCTGCCCGTTGACTTTCGCCAGCGTTTTCTCGTCGAGGGTATGACCGGCCGCAGCCTGCGCTTCCGCTCGTTTAGCCCGGCGCGCCGGCGCCCATTTAACGCGATCGATACACCAGATAATGCCGGTAATCAGCGTTGCTAGCGCCAGAACCAGGGCGAACATATTAGCCATTGGGGATCCTTATTTGCTGTCCTTGCCGACATGCAGAATAGCGAGGAAGGCTTCCTGCGGCAGCTCAACGTTGCCGACCTGCTTCATGCGCTTCTTGCCATCTTTCTGCTTCTGCAACAGTTTCTTCTTACGGCTGACGTCGCCGCCGTAGCATTTGGCCAGCACGTTTTTACGCAACTGCTTCACGGTTGAGCGAGCAATGATGTGGGTGCCGATCGCCGCCTGAATCGCAATGTCGAACTGCTGACGCGGGATGAGCTCTTTCATCTTCTCAACCAGCTCGCGGCCGCGATACTGCGAATTGTCGCGGTGGGTAATCAGCGCCAGCGCATCGACGCGCTCGGCGTTGATCAGCACGTCCACGCGCACCATGTCGGAAGCCTGGAAACGTTTAAAGTTGTAGTCCAGCGAGGCGTAACCGCGCGAGGTCGACTTCAGACGGTCGAAGAAGTCGAGCACCACTTCCGCCATCGGAATGTCATAGGTCAGCGCGACCTGGTTGCCGTGGTAGACCATGTTGGTCTGCACGCCGCGCTTCTCGATGCAGAGCGTGATGACGTTGCCCAGATACTCCTGCGGCAGCAGCATATGACACTCGGCGATCGGCTCGCGCAGCTCTTCGATATTGTTCAGCGGCGGCAGCTTAGAGGGGCTGTCGACGTAGACGATTTCGCCGCTGGTGGTCTCCACTTCGTACACCACGGTCGGCGCGGTGGTGATCAGATCGAGATCGTATTCGCGCTCCAGACGCTCCTGAATGATCTCCATATGCAGCAGACCCAGGAAGCCGCAGCGGAAGCCGAAGCCGAGCGCGGTAGAACTTTCCGGCTCATAAAACAGCGAGGCGTCGTTCAGGCTCAGCTTGCCGAGCGCGTCGCGGAAGGCTTCGTAGTCGTCAGAGCTAACCGGGAACAGGCCAGCATAGACCTGCGGCTTCACTTTTTTGAAGCCTGGCAGCGCTTTATCCGCCGGATTGCGCGACAGCGTCAGGGTATCGCCCACCGGCGCGCCAAGGATATCTTTGATGGCGCAGACCAGCCAGCCCACTTCGCCGCAGTTCAGCTGCGTGCGGTCAACCTGCTTCGGCGTGAAGATGCCGAGGCGATCGGCGTTGTACACCTGGCCGGTGCTCATCACTTTGACTTTGTCGCCTTTGCGCAGCGTGCCGTTTTTCACGCGGATCAGTGAGACCACGCCAAGGTAGTTATCGAACCAGGAGTCGATAATCAGCGCCTGCAGCGGGCCTTCCGGATCGCCTTCCGGCGGCGGAATATCGCGCACCAGACGCTCCAGCACTTCCGGCACGCCGACGCCGGTTTTCGCCGAACAGCGCACCGCATCGGTGGCGTCAATGCCGACGATATCTTCAATCTCCTGCGCCGCGCGTTCCGGATCGGCGGCAGGCAGATCGATTTTATTCAGTACCGGCACAACTTCCAGATCCATCTCAATCGCGGTGTAGCAGTTCGCCAGGGTCTGCGCTTCTACGCCCTGTCCTGCATCCACCACCAGCAGCGCGCCTTCGCAGGCCGCCAGCGAGCGCGACACTTCATAGGAGAAGTCGACGTGCCCTGGGGTATCGATGAAATTGAGCTGGTAAGTTTCGCCGTCGAGCGCTTTATAATCGAGCGTCACGCTCTGCGCTTTGATAGTAATGCCGCGCTCACGCTCCAGGTCCATCGAGTCGAGAACCTGCGCCGCCATCTCGCGATCGGTCAGGCCGCCACAGATTTGAATCAGGCGGTCAGAGAGCGTCGATTTACCATGGTCAATGTGCGCGATGATGGAGAAGTTTCTTATGTGCTTCATTTATATGAATATCTTCACGTAGAAAAACAGTTGAGAACCTGAGCACAGACACATTCAGGAAGATCGCTCTTTACCTACAATCCTGTCAGCCTCATTAATGACGACGCATATTACACTGTTAAGGCCGCGCATAAAAGAATGGAACGTTGCGGAATCACAACACTTTTTGGCGAGAAACAGGCGCTAAAAGGCCGCGATATACGCGGCCTGCAGAGGATTAGGCTTCGCTTTCCACCCGCAGGGCGTCAGGCGGAAGCGCCACGCTCAGAATGACGGGCTGAAAAGCGGCGCGATCGCCGACTTTCAGCGACACGCCTTTGGCGACGATAAAGCCGCCGATGCCGCCAAGCAGCGCGCCGCAGGCCGCCGCCAGATCGCTGTGAAATAGCGCCTGGAACAGGCCCGCCAGCAGAAACAGTCCAAACAGCGGCGTCATATAGACCAGCAGCGCCGAACCGAGCAGGCTGCTCTCTTTGATGCCGAGTTCGATGCGCTGACCGGGATGAAGCGGCGTCGCGCTGGCGATTTCCATCACGTGAGCGTCTTTCGGTCCCAGTTTGTTCAGCATGTGGCTGCCGCAGCCTTTACGCGCCGAGCAGCTGTTGCAGGAGGTTTTCGCCTCCGTATGCAGCGTGGCGATGCCGTCACGCCATGCCACCACCGTGGCCCACTCTCTCATCATCGTTGCGACCCCAAATCAATACTGTCCGCTATGCGTTTTGCCGTGGCAGGCGGCAGTTCGCCCACCACGGTGATTTCGCTATTATTGCGCACTTCGGTCTGCACCGTGCGACGTCCTGTGCGCAATGTCTGCGTGACGCTGCTTTTGTCGGCCGGAGTAATATTGATGGCGAAGCTGAACAGGCCGTCGCTGTACAGACGCGATTCAACGGTTTTATTCATCGCCGGAATATCGCGTCGGCTCTGCGACACCAGCTTCATGCCCGCCGGCACCCAGGCTGGCTGCCAGCTGAGCTTGACCTTCTCGCCTTCCGGCACCGAGAGCGACGGCGGCAGATTGGCCTTTTGCAGCCCCTGCATAAGATTGCGCACGCCTTCGTCGACCGCGAAGCTAATCACGCGGAACTGCTCCAGCGTTTCGCCGTCGCGATCCAGCAGATCGATGCGCAGCGGCAGTTTGGTGTCCACATCGAGCCACACCACATAGCTGTAGCGCGTGCCGTCGCGCGAGACGATACGGATCACCTCGCACAGCTGATCGGCAATGCGCGAACGCCCTACCGGGATAAAATCCCACGCGCTGGCGAGCTGAGTGAAATCAGCGAAGATAGGCGACGGCAAGGCGTCGATAATGTTTTGACCGGGCAGAGAGAAAGGATCGAGGCCGGGTTCGAAATAGCTGATATCGCCGCCGCGCTGAATGACCTCGCGGCGCGGGCCGTCCATCTGCAGCAGCTGCGCATAGACGCGATTATCGATCACCGCGTGACGATAACGCAGCGACTCGATGCCGATGCGCGAGACGTTGATATAAGCAAATTCGTAGTTGAGATTCTGGCTTGCCTGCTCCATCTGCTGTAACAACGCCCCGGACGCAGATGTCTGCGCCGGGGCGGTAGATGACCAAAGCAGGCTGCCTGCCAGCAGGCTAACGGCGCACCAAAGCTGCTTCATTACTGCTGTTGCGTACCTAAGGACTGGTTGCCGGGAACGTTCGCCTGCGCCTGCTGCGGCGCGTTGGTTTCGAACTGCAGACGATCGGAATGCAGACGGCGCTGCAGTTCGTAGTCCTGCAGCATCGCGTTAACGCGACGGCGCTGCTCCTGAACCTGCTGGCTGGAGCCGCTGGTGTCGAAGGCGTCAGACGGCACGCCCAGGCTGACCGGCGAAGCCTTGCCCATCATCGGCAGCGTATTGAACACCGGCGAATCAGACGGTTCTGCGGTGGTGCCGCTCGGCTGGTTGTAATGCTGTACGCCCACGATAACCGCCAGCGATACGCACGCCGCTACGCCGACCTGAGTCAGCTGCGCCGCCCAGGGACGCATTTTGCGCCAGAAAGGCATCTTCGCAACGCTGGCCGGTTCGGGCTGAGATTCGACGATCAGCGGCGTAACCTTACGGGCCGGCTCTTGTTCAAGGGCCGCCGCAACGCGCGCGGAGATATCGAAGTGCAGCACATCGCCTACATCACCGCGCATGGTGTCGCGGATAAGATGATAGCTAGTCCAGCGCTGTTGCAGCTCTGCATCCTGAGATAGTGCTGACAGCAGCGCGTTATCGAGCGCCTCGCCATCCATCAAAGCGGAAAGTTGTTCTTTCTGCATGCCTAAGTACCCTTCCAGTAGCCGTTATCACTGACGTTGGATAAGCGGTTGAACTTTATTATCAATGGCCTCTCGCGCACGGAAGATACGTGAACGCACCGTACCGACCGGGCAATCCATGATGGCGGCGATCTCTTCGTAGCTCAGTCCGTCCAGCTCCCTGAGCGTGATTGCCATACGCAAATCTTCAGGGAGTGCCTCAATGGTGCGAAAGACGATTTGTTTCAGTTCATCTGACAACATTAAGTTCTCAGGGTTCGAAATTTCTTTTAACGCGCCAGCACTTTCGAAATTTTCCGCATCGATCGCATCCACATCGCTGGATGGCGGGCGACGCCCCTGAGCAACCAGATAATTTTTTGCGGTATTGACCGCGATACGATAAAGCCAGGTATAGAACGCGCTGTCGCCGCGAAAGGATTCCAGCGCGCGATACGCTTTGATAAAGGACTCCTGCACGACATCAGGCACGTCCCCCGACGGGACGTAGCGGGAAACCAGGCTCGCCACTTTATGCTGGTAGCGAATAACCAGGAGGTTAAATGACTTCTGATCTCCCTTCTGCACCCGCTCTACGAGTACCTGATCCGTTAACTGCTCGCTCATCCGAGGTAATGTCTCCCCAAATACTTTTAAATGCGTAAAGGAACTGCCAGCACATCTTCATGGTTCTGAGCAAGCATGCGCTTAGAGTGGTGGTGCGGCAAAAAGTTCACTTAACGCGCTGATGATGACTCTTCCGGAGGCGCTGTCATTTGTTTTTCATTCTCAAGACAGTGTAATCCAGACTGCGGCTATCAACGCAGAATCGCAGGCAGAGTACCTTATGACAGAGGCTTTTTCATCTTTAAATCCTGCCTTCGCCCCAGGTTTTATATAAAAAACGGGTTTTCGCTACGCTTTTGGCTAATTGGCTGATTTTACCGCTTTCTGCCGGTTAGTTGATCTAAACAGGCAGCACTGGTGTTTAAAATACTTCACAACACTGCGTGAAACGCCTATTCTCAAGCCACCCTTGTTTAGTAAATTAAACACTATGGCACACTCATTCTCTCCAGATTACCAGTGCGATGTTTTAATTATCGGCAGCGGTGCGGCGGGTTTATCGCTGGCGCTGCGGCTGGCGGCGCATTACGAAGTGCTGGTACTGAGCAAAGCGCAGGTCAGCGAAGGCTCTACCTTTTATGCCCAGGGCGGTATCGCCGCAGTGTTTGATGAGACCGACAGCATCGAGTCGCATGTGGAAGATACGCTGATCGCTGGCGCCGGCCTGTGCGAACGCGAGGCGGTCTCGTTCGTTGCCAGCAACGCGCGCCACTGCGTGCAGTGGCTGATCGACAACGGCGTCGCCTTCGATCGCGATCCGCAGGCGGCGGGCGATATGCCCTATCACCTGACGCGCGAAGGCGGACACAGTCATCGGCGCATCCTTCACAGCGCCGACGCTACCGGGCGCGCCGTCGAAACTACGCTGGTGAGCCAGGCGCTAAGTCATCCTCGCATCCAGATTCTCGAACGCAGTAACGCGGTCGATCTGATCCTGTCGGACAAGCTGGGCCTGCCCGGCCCGCGCCGCGCTGTTGGCGCCTGGATCTGGAACCGCAACCGCGAGCGGGTGGAAACCTGCAGCGCTCGCGCGGTGGTGCTGGCGACCGGCGGCGCGGCGAAGGTCTATCAGTACACCACCAATCCCGACGTCGCGTCCGGCGACGGCATCGCCATGGCGTGGCGCGCCGGCTGTCGCGTCGCCAATCTGGAATTTAACCAGTTCCATCCTACGTCACTGTTTCATCCTGACGCGCGCAGCTTTCTGCTGACCGAAGCGCTGCGCGGCGAAGGCGCCTGGCTGCTGCGGCCCGACGGCAGCCGTTTTATGCCCGACTTCGACGCACGCGCCGAGCTGGCGCCGCGCGATATCGTGGCGCGCGCCATCGATCACGAAATGAAGCGGCTCGGCGTCGACTGCGTCTATCTGGATATCAGCCACCAGCCGCCGGAATTTATCCGCGCCCATTTCCCGACGATTTATGAAAAACTGCTGACCTTCGGCCTCGACCTGACGCGGGATCGCATTCCCATCGTACCCGCCGCGCACTACACCTGCGGCGGCGTAATGGTAGACGCGCGCGGACGCACGGATGTCGAGGGGCTCTACGCTATCGGGGAAGTAAGTTATACCGGGCTGCACGGCGCAAACCGCATGGCCTCTAACTCCCTGCTGGAGTGTCTGGTCTACGGCTGGTCGGCTGCCGAGGATTTGATTCAGACGCTGCCGCAAAAAGCCGCGCCCGACAGCCTGCCGGCCTGGGATGAAAGCCGCGTAGACGATGCGGACGAGCGCGTGGTGATCCAGCATAACTGGCACGAGCTGCGGCTATTTATGTGGGATTACATGGGGATTGTACGCACCACGCGCAGGCTGGAGCGCGCGCTGCGTCGCATTAACCTGCTGCAGCAGGAGATCGACGAGTACTACGCGCATTTTCGTCTCTCCAGCGATCTGCTGGAGCTGCGCAACCTGACGCAGGTGGCCGAACTCATGGTGCGCTGCGCGCTAGCGCGCAAAGAGAGCCGCGGGCTCCATTTTACCCGCGACTATCCCGATATGCTGCCTGAAGCGAAGCCGACGATCCTGACGCCCTGTTACATAAAGAGGTAAAAGTCGCGGGTCAGGCTGCGCCAGGCTTCCGAATAGTGCGTATCCTGATTGCGGATCGCCATGCGCTCCAGCAGCGTTTCGCCCGCGCTGGGGGAAAAACCGAGCAGCACGCGATGCGGCGGTCGATGCGCATATTCCGCCACGTCGATGCGAAAACGCAGATGCCAGCCTGACGCTTGCGCCAGCGTAATCATGGTTTGTCCTACCGTTTCCGGCAGCACGACGCAGAAAAAGCCCTCTTCGTCGATCAAACGCGCCGCGTAACGCAGCAGGCTGGCGTGATCCAGCGTCGCCGTCGAGCGAGCCGCGTCGCGCGCCGGCGTGGCGCAGGCGACATCGGGCGGATAATAGGGCGGGTTGCTGACGATCAGCGAATAGCGCTGGCCGCAACTGTCGGCGAAAGCGGCGATATCCTGCTGATGGACGTGAATGCGCGCCGCCCACGGCGACTGCGCCGCATTCTCCTGCGCCTGCTGCGCGGCGGCGGCATCCAGCTCAACCGCGTCGATAAGCACCGCATCGGCGGTACGCTGCGCCAGCATCAGGGCGATAAGCCCGCTGCCGCTGCCGATATCGAGCACGCGGCGCGCGTTGGCGACCGGTGCCCAGGCGCCCAGCAGAATGGCGTCGGTGCCGACTTTCATGGCGCAGCGGTCGTGCGCCACGAAAAATTGTTTGAAGGTGAAACCGTTTCTTTTTAACACCGGCCGCACATGCGGCTTTTCCTGCGTCATACTCTGCAACCATTACCCTTTTTCCTGCCGTGCGGCAGCGCTTCAGTGTAACGTGACGGCGTGAGGAATACACGTAATGGGCTGGCCGGCGCGGATTAACAGATGAAGATTGCGTGCGATCTGTCTATAATCAGCGCCCCAAACTGAGGTAGACCATGACAGTAACCACATTCTCCGAACTCGAACTCGACGAAAGCCTGCTGGAAGCCCTGCAGGATAAAGGCTTCACGCGCCCTACCGCCATTCAGGCCGAGGCGATCCCGCCCGCGCTGGAGGGCCGCGACGTTCTGGGTTCGGCGCCTACCGGCACCGGGAAAACCGCCGCGTACCTGTTGCCGGTACTGCAGCACCTGCTCGATTTTCCGCGCAAGAAATCGGGGCCGCCGCGCATCCTGATCCTGACCCCAACGCGGGAACTGGCGATGCAGGTCGCCGATCATGCGCGCGAGCTGGCGAAACATACCCATCTCGATATCGCGACCATCACCGGCGGCGTGGCCTATATGAACCACGCGGAAGTGTTCAGCGAGAACCAGGATGTGGTGGTGGCGACCACCGGACGTCTGCTTCAGTATATTAAAGAAGAGAACTTCGACTGCCGCGCCGTTGAGACGCTGATCCTCGACGAGGCGGACCGCATGCTGGATCTCGGCTTCGCGCAGGATATCGAAACCATTGCGGGCGAAACCCGCTGGCGTAAGCAGACCATGCTCTTCTCCGCGACGCTGGAAGGCGACGCGATTAAAGATTTTGCCGAGCGTCTGCTTAACGATCCGGTTGAAGTCGAAGCCGATCCCAGCCGTCGCGAGCGTAAAAAAATTCAGCAGTGGTACTACCGCGCCGACGATCTGGAGCATAAAACCAAACTGCTGATCCACCTGCTGAAGCAGCCGGACGCCACGCGTTCCATCGTCTTCGTGCGCAAGCGCGAGCGTCTGCACGAGCTGGTGCAGTGGCTGCACGATGCGGGGATTCGCTGCTGCTATCTGGAAGGCGAAATGGTGCAGGCTAAACGCACCGAGGCGATCAAACGCATTACCGACGGTCGCGTCAACGTGCTGGTGGCGACCGACGTCGCCGCGCGCGGCATCGATATCGAAGATGTCAGCCACGTCATCAACTACGATATGCCGCGCACCGCCGATACCTATCTGCACCGTATCGGCCGTACCGCGCGCGCCGGGCGTAAAGGCACCGCGCTGTCGCTGGTGGAAGCGCACGATCATCTGCTGCTGGGCAAAATCAGCCGCTATCTGAATGAGCCGCTGAAACCGCGCGTGATCGACGAGCTGCGTCCGGTAACGCGCGCGCCAAGCGCCAAAACCACCGGAAAACCGTCGAAAAAGGCGCTGGCGAAACGTAAAGAGAAAAAAGAGAGCGAAGCGGAAAAACCGCGCGTGAAGAAACGTCATCGCGACGCCAAAAACGTGGGCAAGCGCCGCAAACCAAGCGCTGCCGCGCCAGCCAGCGGCGATGCGGAATAAATCAGCATCGTTATAAAAAAATCGCCTCGAATGAGGCGATTTTTTTTAGTTAAGCGCGCAAAACAACGATTATTCCTTTCGGATAAAGGCTAATAGCCAAAGCTCCGGATTGTTATCACGCCGCCAGCGCTGAAAAAGTTAAATATTAACTATTTTCAATAACCTGCCATTTACAATGCGGTGGGCGCTTTTTCTACACGCGCCCAAAGTTGCCAGATTACAGGCTTTCGGTAAAAGTACGGGTAATGACGTCACGCTGCTGTTCCGGCGTCAGGGCGTTGAAGCGCACCGCGTAGCCTGAAACGCGAATCGTCAGCTGTGGATACTTCTCCGGATGTTTAACCGCATCTTCCAGCGTTTCACGGCGCAGCACGTTAACGTTCAGGTGCTGGCCGCCTTCGATGCGTACCTGCGGTTTCATCTCCATCGGCACTTCGCGATATGCGAATTCACCCAGCTCGCTCACGGCGACAACCTGATCTTCTTCGTAACCCCCTTTCGCGCACAGGCAGCGTGCTTCCGCTTTTTCGTCGTCGATCAGCCAGAAAGAGTGCATTAAATCGGGATTATTGGTTTGAGTAATTTGAATGCCAGTGATCATAATTAGTTCTCCAGAACATGGCGCTATCCTGCTCAGCGCGGTGAGTAAATCAAATTATCGCCTTGATATAACACTCGCTTCTTGCAGAGGTTTTGACCTCGGTCAATTTTCACAGCCACGCTTTTCGCTGCTAATTTCAATTAATTGATTCAGATAAATTTTTACCTAAAAAATATTTTGTAAATTTCAAATATTTTTTACCTTCAACCTGGTGCGGCGAACCGTTAAGCTAACGGCATCGATCTATAAGGGAGCAGACCATGACGGATAAACTGACCTGGCACGACGTGCTGGCCGAAGAGAAAGAGAAACCCTACTTTACCGAAACCCTGAAACTGGTGGCGAACGAACGGGCGGCTGGCGTGACGGTTTATCCGCCGCAGAAAGATGTTTTCAATGCGTTTCGCCTTACCGAACTGGGCGACGTCAAGGTGGTGATTCTGGGTCAGGATCCCTATCACGGGCCGAATCAGGCGCACGGACTGGCCTTCTCGGTATTGCCTGGCGTGCCGGTGCCGCCCTCTTTGCAGAATATGTATAAAGAGCTGGAGCAGGAGTTTCCCGATTTTACGCGTCCGCAGCACGGCTTTCTCGAAAGCTGGGCGAAACAGGGCGTGATGCTGCTGAATACGGTGTTGACCGTGGAAGCGGGCAAGGCGCATTCTCATGCGCGCTTCGGCTGGGAAACCTTTACCGATAACGTCATTGCCGCGATTAATGAACATCGCGAAGGCGTGGTGTTTTTACTCTGGGGCTCGCACGCGCAGAAGAAAGGCAGCATTATCGATCGGCAGCGTCATCACGTTTTACAGGCGCCGCATCCTTCGCCGCTTTCCGCCCATCGCGGCTTCTTTGGCTGCGGCCATTTCGCGCAGGCCAACGATCTGCTGACGCAGGCGGGCGAGCAACCCATCGACTGGATGCCGCAGCTGCCCGCCAGCTGAGCCGCAAATAAAAACGGCCGCATCACCGTGCGGCCGTCTGACGTGCGTTGACTGCTTAGCTCTTCGCTTTCGCGACCGCAACCATCGCCGGACGCAGCAGGCGACCGTTCAGGGTATAGCCGCGCTGCATCACCATCATCACATGGTTAGGCGCCACGTCGTCTGACTCCATCATCGACATCGCCTGATGGATTTCCGGATTGAACGGCACGTTGGTATCGCCGACCACTTCAACGCCGAATTTGCGCACGGCGCCCAGCAGCGATTTCAGGGTCAGTTCGATCCCTTCAATCATCGACGCCAGCTCCGGGTTCTCTTTGTCTGCGACTTCCAGCGCGCGCTCAAGGCTGTCGATAACAGGCAGCAGCTCGTTCGCGAATTTTTCCAGCGCGAATTTGTGCGCTTTCTCAACGTCAATTTCGGTGCGACGGCGGATATTTTCCACTTCCGCCTGCGCGCGCAGCTGAGCGTCGCGTACGCCGGTCTGCAACTGCGCCAGTTCAGCTTCCAGCTGCGCAATACGCTCATCACGCGGATCCACCTCTACTGCCGTCTCCGCTTCCTGAGGCTGCTGCTGATCCTGTTGAATTTCGTCTGAGACTTGCTCGTTTGGGGTGTTCTGTTCTTTACTACTCATGAATTTCTCCGCGTTTTGCACATTCATCTCGCCAGTCCGCTTATTATGGGGATCGGTTTGACGGTTTCAAGGGAACCCATCACATTGCCTTGCCGTTTTGGCTTATGAGGAAAGACCCACCAAATGAACAAACACTTTAACTGCATTGGTATTGTAGGCCATCCGCGTCACCCTACCGCTCTCACCACGCATGAGATGCTATGGCGCTGGCTGACGTCCAAAGGTTATCAAGTGATTATTGAGAAGCAGATCGCGCAGGAGCTCAACCTTCAGGATGCCCAGACCGGCACGCTGGCGGAGATTGGACAGCAGGCGGACCTCGCCGTGGTGGTCGGCGGTGACGGCAATATGCTTGGCGCGGCGCGCGTGCTGGCGCGCTACGATATCAAAGTGATCGGCATTAACCGCGGCAACCTCGGCTTTCTCACCGATCTCGATCCCGACAATGCGCAGCAGCAGCTGGACGAGGTGCTGCAGGGGAATTATTTCGTCGAAAGCCGTTTTCTGCTTGAGGCGCGCGTCTGTAAAGATGCGTGCTCGCCGCGGCTCGGCCTGGCGATCAATGAGGTGGTGCTGCACCCCGGCAAAGTGGCGCACATGATCGAGTTCGAGGTCTATATCGACGAAGTGTTTGCCTTCTCGCAGCGTTCTGACGGCCTGATTATCTCTACGCCGACCGGCTCAACCGCCTATTCGCTGTCGGCAGGCGGCCCGATTTTAACCCCTTCGCTCGACGCCATCGCGCTGGTGCCGATGTTCCCGCATACCCTCTCGGCGCGGCCGCTGGTGATCAACAGCAGCAGCACTATCCGACTGCGCTTTTCGTCGCGTCGCAGCGATCTCGAAATCAGCTGCGACAGCCAGATCGCCCTGCCGATTCAGGAAGGCGAAGATGTGCTGATCCGCCGCAGCGAGAACCACCTGAACCTGATTCACCCTAAAAACTACAGCTATTTCAATACGCTAAGCTCAAAACTAGGTTGGTCGAAAAAATTGTTCTAATTTCAGCGCGCCCTCTTTACTGGATAAAAAACCAGTTTATACTGTACGAAAAACCATATCTGTTTTTCCATACAGGTGATTCTATGCTGGCACAGCTGACCATCAGTAATTTCGCTATCGTTCGTGAGCTCGACATTGATTTCCAACGCGGTATGACGGCGATTACCGGTGAAACCGGCGCGGGTAAGTCTATTGCCATCGACGCCCTCGGTCTGTGCCTTGGCGGTCGCGCCGAAGCGGACATGGTGCGTCAGGGCGCCGCGCGCGCCGACCTCTGCGCCCGCTTTAACCTCAAGTCGTCGCCTTCAGCGCAGCGCTGGCTCGAGGAGAATCAGCTGGATGACGGCAACGAGTGCCTGCTGCGCCGCGTCATCAGCGCCGACGGCCGCTCACGCGGCTTTATCAACGGTACCGCGGTGCCGCTGTCGCAGCTGCGCGATCTGGGCCAGCTGCTGATTCAAATCCACGGTCAGCACGCTCACCAGCTGCTGCTTAAACCCGACCATCAGAAACACCTGCTTGACGCCTACGCGGGCCATGACGATCTGCTGCGCCAGATGCGCAGCGACTATCAGGCCTGGCATCAGAGCTGTCGCAATCTGGCACAGCATCAGCAGCTGTCGCAGGAGCGCGAGGCGCGCCGCGAGCTGCTGCAGTATCAGCTGAAAGAACTCAACGATTTCGCGCCGCAGGCGAACGAGTACGAGCAGATCGACGAGGAGTACAAGCGCCTCGCCAACAGCGGTCAACTGCTCTCTACCAGCCAGCAGGCGCTGCAGCTGCTTGCCGACGGCGACGACAGCAATCTCAACAGCCTGCTCTACACTGCGCGGCAGATGGTGACCGAGGTGGTAACGCTGGACGACAAGCTGAGCGGCGTGCTCAATATGTTGGAAGAGGCGGCAATTCAGCTCAGCGAGGCGAGCGACGAGCTGCGCCACTACGTTGACCGGCTCGATCTCGATCCCAACCGCCTGTATGAGCTGGAGCAGCGCATCTCGCGCTATATTGCGCTGGCGCGTAAGCACCACGTCGCGCCGGAAGGTCTGGCGGAGCTGCATCAGCAGCTGTTGACGGAGGCCGAGCTGCTTTCGCAGCAGGAGAGCGATCAGGAGAGCCTGCAAGAGTTAGTAAGCGAACACTATCAAGCTGCTCTGCGCAGTGCTGAGCATCTACATCAGCAACGTCAGCAATATGGCGCCGAACTTGAGCAGCTGATTACGCAAAGTATGCACCAACTTTCTATGCCGCACGGCCGTTTTACTATTGCGCTGGCGTTTAATCCCGACCACCTCACGGCGGACGGCGCGACGCGCATCGACTTCCAGGTAACCACCAACCCAGGCCAGCCTCTGCAGCCGCTGGGTAAAGTGGCGTCCGGCGGCGAACTGTCGCGTATTGCGCTGGCAATCCAGGTGATTACCGCGAAGAAGATGGAAACGCCGGCGATGATCTTCGACGAAGTGGACGTCGGCATCAGCGGCCCGACCGCCGCCGTCGTCGGACGCCTGCTGCGCCAGCTGGGCGAATCAACCCAGGTAATGTGCGTTACCCACCTGCCGCAGGTGGCGGGCTGCGGCCATCAGCATTTCTTTGTCAGCAAAGAGACCGACGGCGCGATGACCGAAACCCATATGCAGGCGCTGGACAAGCGCGCGCGCCTGCAGGAGCTGGCGCGTCTGCTGGGCGGCAGCGAGGTCACGCGTAATACCCTTGCTAACGCGAAAGAACTTTTAGCGGCGTAACGGCCGCACTTTCTTCCCGCTGCGTGGTCATATGCTTGCTCTGTCGATGTAGAGGTTTCCAATAGCGAAAAGGTTTATTATCATCGGCTACTTATGTCGCCTGAATAATAAAGCCTGCCGCAGGCAGAGTTCAGAATTTGATGGCAAAAAAACAGCCTGAGAAAAAGGCGTTTGGCCCCAGAAAAGGAATGTAGAGATGCGCTGTAAAACGCTGACTGCCGCGGCAGTGGTAATGTTGATGATGACCGCCGGATGCTCCACCCTTGAGCGCGTGGTTTACCGCCCAGATATCAACCAGGGCAACTACCTGGTCGCCAACGATGTGGCGAAAATCCACAACGGCATGACGCAGCAGCAGGTCGCCTATACGCTCGGTACGCCGATGATGCGCGATCCCTTCGGCAGCAACGTCTGGTATTACGTGTTCCGCCAGGAGCCAGGCCATGAAAACGTGAAGCAGCAGACGCTGACCCTGACTTTCGACAGCAACGGCATCTTGACCAATATTGACAACAAGCCGAATCTGACTGCAGCGAAGGACTGATCGAACTCGCAACAAAAAAGGCGCCGCTGGCGCCTTTTGCTTTTCTGGCTGATCTGCGCAGACTGGCGCTATTTTTTGCCGCCGGCTGAACGCTCAGCGCGCTGACGACGCAGCTCTTTGGGATCGGCGATCAGCGGACGGTAGATCTCTACCCTGTCGCCTTCCTGCAGCGTATCGCCCAGCTTCACCGGGCGGCTAAAAACGCCCACTTTGTTTTGGCTGAGGTCGATATCGCGGCGCAGCTCAAGCAGGCCGGATGCGACGATCGCCTGCTCGACGGTGCTTCCCTCTTCCAGCGTGACGACGCGCTGATACTGCTTCTCCGGCAGCGCGTAAACCACCTCAACGGAAATCTCAGGCACTGTAGACCTCTTTAGCGCGCTGAGTGAAAGCCTGCACCATGCTGTTGGCCAGTTCTTTAAAGATGCGGCCGAACGCCATCTCCACCAGCATGTTGGTGAATTCAAAATCGAGGCTCAGCTCAACCTTGCAGGCGTCATCGCCCAGCGAGATAAACTGCCATCCGCCGGTAAGCTTGCGGAACGGCCCGTCGACCAGCTGCATATGGATGCGCTGATTGTCGGTAAGCGTGTTGCGCGTGGTGAATGTCTTACTGATGCCCGCTTTTGAGACGTCTACCGAGGCCGTCATCTGATTTTCAGAGGATTCGAGCACGCGACTGCCGGTACAGCCCGGCAAAAACTGTGGATAGGCATCCACATCGTTGACCAGTTGGTACATTTGCTCAGCGCTGAAGGGCACCAGCGCTGAACGACTAATCTGAGCCATAATGGTTCCTGTTCATCACAAAACCGCTGAATTGTAGCATTTCCAGCGATCAAACAAAAATTCCCCGCATTGAGAGGTGTGCTAGAATATCCCGTTTCCCGGTGCCCCGCTGGACAAGGGGTGCGATGGCCGCCTAAGTGATGTAAAATACGCCGCACTATGACAAAGAAAAAAGTACATAAACCCGGTTCTGCCACTATTGCCCTTAACAAACGCGCCCGTCATGAATACTTCATTGAAGAGGAATTCGAAGCGGGATTGTCGCTACAAGGATGGGAAGTCAAATCGCTCCGCGCGGGTAAAGCCAACATCAGCGACAGCTACATTCTGCTGCGCGATGGCGAAGCTTATCTGTTCGGCTCAACCTTCCAGCCGCTGGCCGTCGCCTCAACGCACGTTGTCTGTGATCCGACGCGCAACCGTAAGCTGCTGCTTAATCAGCGCGAGCTCGACTCGCTCTATGGCCGCGTTAACCGCGAAGGCTATACCGTAGTCGCGCTGTCGCTTTACTGGAAGAACGCCTGGTGCAAGCTGAAGATTGGCGTGGCGCGCGGTAAGAAAGAGCATGACAAGCGCGACGACATCAAAGAGCGCGAGTGGAAGCTCGATAAAGCGCGCATTATGAAAAATCGTAACCGCTAATCGCTGGATAGTTTTAAAGTTTTTTGCTAGAGTAGTTGGTTCCTGGGGCTGATTCTGGATTCGACGGGATTTGCGAAACCCAAGGTGCATGCCGAGGTGCGGTAGGCCTCGCTAAAAAACCGCAAAAAAATAGTCGCAAACGACGAAAACTACGCTTTAGCAGCTTAATAACCTGCTAAGAGCCCTCTCTCCCTAGCCTCCGCTCTTAGGACGGGGATCAAGAGAGGTCAAACCCAAAAGAGATCGCGTGGATGCCTTGCCTGGGGTTGAAGCGTTAAATCTAATCAGGCTAGTCTGTCAGTGGCGTGTCTGTCCGCAGCTGCCAGGCGAATGTAAAGACTGACTAAGCATGTAGTACTGAGGATGTAGGAATTTCGGACGCGGGTTCAACTCCCGCCAGCTCCACCAAAATTCTTCAAAGATGATTACCAGAGTCATCTGTAGAAGTCCTGAAAGCCCGCACGGCGCAAGCCTGGCGGGCTTTTTTGTGTCTATAGCTCTTCATACATAGCTTTTAGCCTGCCCCAAATTTTGTTTCTCATCACCTCACCGATGCATTTTCAGCGCCATTCAGAGTCAAGCCGCCTCCTCAGGGGTGAATTTCAGTACTTATCCATCATGCTTCCAGGATGCCAAACAATACCCCATAAACGTCGTCCTCAGGCAAGCGGCTAACGTATAATGCTCAAAATCCTTACCCTCTTAACAAAAAAATAAAACTTCAGAATGGAATGCTGATGAAAGCTCAAAACGACAAAAACCTTCTGCTACTAAAAGAGTGTTTGCAGAAAGAAGTGATGATGAACGCTAAGCCGTTCTCCTGGCCAGGAGTCATTCATAAAGCCATTAAATGCCCAAAGCGACGCTACTATTTCTGGTGGCGCATCGCCTCCTACTGGTATCAGAACAAAACAGGCGTTTTAAAGCAGGCCGCGCTGCGAATCAACCGGAAGCTGACGTTGAAATATGGTACAGAGATTGAGTTAGGCGCGAGGATATTACCCGGACTTGTGATTACTCATCATCAAGGCATCGTTATTAACGGATCTGCCGTTATTGGGCATTCATTTCGTATCAGGCAGAACACCACGATTGGCATAACAGGCAGTAATCCTTCTAAGCTGCCGATTTCAATCAAGATAGGCAATAACGTTAGCATTGGTGCTAATAGCTGCATTATCGCCGACCAGGTTGTTATTGGCGATAACGTGGTGATTGGGGCCATGTCATTTATTAATAAAGATCTGCCGGATAACAGTAATGTGATAACGGAGAAGACGTTAAAGATTACTATCAGGCAACCTGAATTGCAGGATTCAATGGCCGAGTAAGATAGTTAAGCTATTTTCATCCGGAAAACGCTGTTGGATGGCGCTGCCGATTCTCCACTGCTGCTGCGCCGCTTTATAGCTGTCGGTCACGGCCAGCGCTTTATTGTAGGCGGCCCAGTCTTCCTTCGACGCGCCTTCGCTCACCGCCGCCTTTGTCGTTGAGCTGTCGCTGCCGCCGTGG
>NZ_DICD01000010.1:0-218511 GCF_002415245.1 Pantoea sp. UBA5035
CGCCAGCGCGCCCGCCGCGCCGCTGGCGTCGATAGCCACAGGATCGCCGTTCGGCGGCAGCACCAGCCAGAAGCCGTCGCCGCCAAGGCCGTTCATATGGGGATAGACCACGGCGATGGTCGCGGCGGCGGCGACCATCGCCTCAATCGCGTTGCCGCCGTCGCGCAGGATCGCCAGCGCGCTCTCGCTCGCCAGATGGTGCGGCGCAACCGCCATGCCCAGCGGAGCCATATTGCTCTGAATCATAGTGAGGGTTCTTATTGGGTAACAGAGCGGGGATCCAAGCAAGAGCCGTTCCAGTTTTTTGCTGTGGCGCACGACGGCGGTAACCTGGATCGAATTATGCTAGCTTTTGCTGAAACGAAAGTTACAGGACGACGCATGAAACAGCTTGATGAACGACTCAGAAGCCACTATCCGCAGCTCTCGCCGCAGGAGCAGCGTATTGCGGATTTCGTCTTTGACCATTTCGACGATCTAATCAGCTACAACAGCGCCGAGCTGGCGAGACTCAGCGGCGTGTCGAAGGCCACGGTCAGCCGCCTGTTTCGGCGGCTGGGCTACGACAAATATAAAGATATGCGCGACGAGCTGCGCATTCTGCGCCAGAGCGGCATGCCGCTGACCGACAACCGCGACGCGGTGCAGGGGAATACGCTGCTGGCGCGCCACTATAAGCAGGAGATGGCGAACCTGACGCAGTGGGTGAATGCGCTCGACGCGCAGCAGTTCGGCGAGGCGGTGCAGCAGATGACCCGGGCGAAGCGTATTTTCGTCATCGGCATGCGCAACTCCTGGCCGCTGGCGCTGCATCTGCGCCAGCAGCTGCTGCAGGCGCGCGCCGACGTTATGGTGCTGCCGCAGCCAGGCCAGACGCTGGCGGAAGAGATAGTCGATATCACGCCTGACGATATGGTGGTGGTGATGGCGTTTCGCCGTCGTCCGCGCCTGATCCGCCCGCTAATGCAGCAGCTGCAGCAGCGAGATATCCCGCTGCTGGCGCTGTGCGAGCCGCAGGCGCAGTCGATGAGCGGCCAGGCGCGCTGGCAGCTCTGCGCGCCGCTCGACAGCGTATCGGCCTTCGACAGCTACGCCTCGGCGATGAGCCTGATCAATTTGCTGACCAACGCGTTGCTGCATGAAATGCTGACGCAAGGACGCCAGCGTATTCACCAGATCGCCGATCTCTATCAGCAGCTGGACGAGCTGGAGCACCGTTAAAGAGCACCTTTTTGGTGCTTTGCCTCATTTTGATCCCCACGCAACAGGCGGCGACAGGCCGCCTTTCTTCCTAAAAATTAGCGTTTCTGCCGCTTAATCCGCCGCGCCAGTGGTTGGCACATTAGTTGCAAATCACATTTACAAGAATCTTTTGTTTCAGGTCAACTTACCGGGGTGCATAATGAAAAAAGCGTTAATGGCGGTGGCAGCGGCGGCGTTACTGATGGTTCAGACCGGCAGCGCGCTGGCGGATCAGCTACAGGATATCGAGAAGCGCGGCGTGCTGCGCGTGGCGGTGCCGCAGGATTTCCCGCCGTTCGGATCGGTCGGCACGGATCTGCAGCCGCAGGGCTACGACATCGATACGGCGAAATACCTCGCGAAACAGATGAAACTTAAGTTGCAGCTGGTGCCGGTCACCAGCGCCAACCGCGTGCCCTATCTGCAAACCGATAAGGTCGATCTGGTGATCTCCAGCATGGGGAAAAACCCTGAGCGTGAAATAGTAATCGACTTTAGCCGCGCCTATGCGCCGTTCTTCCTCGGCGTTTTCGGTCCGAAAGGCGAGACGCTGAAAGACGCGGCGGCGCTGAGCGGCAAGAGCATCGGCGTCACCCGCGGCGCGGTGGAGGATATGGTGCTGAGCAGCCTCGCGCCGAAAGAGGCGCAGGTGAAACGCTATGAAGACAACAACACCACGCTCTCGGCTTACCTCTCTGGCCAGGTGCAGTATGTGGCGACCGGCAACCTGGTCGTCGCCGCGATTGCCCGTCAGAACCCGCAGAAAGCGCCAGTTGCGCAGTTTATGCTGAAGGATTCGCCCTGCTTTATCGGCCTGAAAAAAGATGAGCCGGCGCTGAAGGCAAAAGTGGATGCGCTGATTGAGCAGGGCATCAAAGACGGCACGCTTAACAAACTGTCGGAAGAGTGGCTGAAAGCGCCGCTGCCCGCCAGCCTCGGCGCATAAGGGCGCGCTATGCTCGGGCAACTTAATTTCCCTGCGCTCTGGCCCTACTGGCCGGAGCTGCTCGCCGGGCTGTGGGTCACGATTCAGCTGACGGTGCTGGCCACCGTCGGCGGCGTCGGGCTGGGGATCCTCGGCGCGGCGCTGCGCAGCGGCAAAGCGAGCTGGGCCAGCCGTCTCTGGGGCCTCTACGTTGAGATCATCCGCAACACGCCCTTTGTGGTGCAGCTCTTTTTTATCGTATTCGGCCTGCCCAATCTGGGGCTAAAGCTGACGGCAGGCGAGGCGGCGTTGTTGGCGATGCTGATTAACCTCGGCGCCTACAGCACCGAAATTATCCGCGCCGGCATCCAGGTGACGCCGAAAGGGCAGTGGGAAGCGGGACGCGTGCTGGGCCTGACGCGCACGCAGACCTTTCTGCGCGTGGTGCTGCCGCCGTCGCTGCAGCGTATCTATCCGGCGCTGGTCAGCCAGTGCATTATCGTGATGCTCGGCTCGTCGGTAGTGTCGCAGGTCTCCTATGAAGAGCTGACCTTCGCCGCCAACCTGATCCAGTCGCGCACCTTTTTAAGCTTCGAGGTCTACCTGGTGACCACGCTGATCTATCTGCTGTTGTCGATCGCCATGCGTCAGGTGCTGCTGGCGCTGGGCCGTAAATGGTTAGGAGCGCAGGCATGATGACGACCTTTACCGACTGGGACATTCTGCGCAACCTGCTGCTGGCGGCGCGCTGGACCCTGCTGCTGTCGCTGACCGCCTTTGTCGGCGGCACGCTGGTGACGCTGCCGCTGCTCTTTTTGCGTCTGCTGCAGCGCAAGTGGCTGACGCGGCTGATCCGCTGCTACACCGAACTGTTCCAGGGCACGCCGCTGCTGATGCAGCTTTTTCTTGCCTTCTTCGGCGTCGGGCTGTTCGGCATCGACGTCGCGCCCTGGACGGCGGCCTCGCTCGCGCTGACCTTCTATACCAGCGCCTTTCTGCTTGATATCTGGTTCGGCAGCATTCGCGCGCTGCCGAAAGGGCAGTGGGAGGCGTCGCGCTGCCTCGGCCTCAGTTTCGGCCAGACGCTGTGCCGGGTGATCGCGCCGCAGGCGATCCGCATCGCCATCGCGCCGACGGTGGGCTTCGCCGTGCAGGTGATCAAGGGCACCGCGCTCGCCTCGATTATCGGCTTTATCGAACTCACCAAAGCCGGGACCATTTTGAACAACGTGACTTATCAGCCTTTTAAAGTGTTTGGGCTGGTCGCGCTGGGCTACTTCCTGATGTGTTATCCGCTGTCCCGCTACAGCCAGTATCTGGAGAAAAAATTCCATGCCGCTCATCACCATTAATCAGGTGCAGAAGTACTATGGCGACAACCACGTGCTGAAAGGCGTCGATCTCGATATCGAAATGGGCGAAGTTATCTCGATTATCGGCCGCAGCGGTTCAGGCAAAAGCACGCTGCTGCGCTGCATGAACGGCCTGGAAGGCTATCAGGAAGGGAGCATCAAGCTGGGCGGCATGACCATTACCGACCGCGACAGCCAGGCGCGCGACATCAGCCGCTCGGTCGGCATGGTGTTCCAGAACTTCAACCTCTTTCCGCATATGACCGCGCTGGAAAACGTCATGCTGGCGCCGCGCCGCGTGCTGAAAAAAAGCGAGGCGGAGTGCCGCGCGCTGGCCACGCAGATGCTGGAGAAAGTCGGTCTCGGCGAGCGTCTCGACTACTCGCCGGCCAGCCTCTCCGGCGGCCAGCAGCAGCGCGTCGCCATCGCCCGCGCGCTGGCGATGAACCCGAAGGTACTGCTGTGCGACGAGATCACCTCGGCGCTCGATCCTGAGCTGGTGGGCGAGGTGCTGAAAGTGCTGGAGCAGCTCGCCGCCGAAGGCATGACGCTGATCCTGGTCACCCATGAAATGAACTTCGCGCGCGACGTCGGCGATCGCGTGGTCTTTATGCATCAGGGGCGCGTCTGGGAGCAGGGCAGCAGCAAAACCCTGTTCGCCGCGCCGCAGACGCCGGAGCTGAAGCAGTTCATCTCCTCGGTGCGACTCTAATTTAGTAAGGAAATCAACATGGAAAACCGCTATCCGCAAATCAATCCGCCGCAGCGCCTGCTGATGGGCCCCGGCCCGATCAACGCCGATCCGCGCGTTCTGCGCGCCATGTCGACCCAGCTGATCGGCCAGTACGATCCGGCGATGACCCACTATATGAATGAGGTGATGGAACTCTATCGCGGCGTCTTCCGCACCGAAAACCGCTGGACCCTGCTGATCGACGGCACTTCGCGTGCCGGGATCGAGGCGATCCTGCTGTCGGCGATCCGCCCTGGCGATCGGGTGCTGGTGCCGGTATTCGGCCGCTTCGGCCATCTGCTGTGCGAGATCGCTCGCCGCTGTCGTGCCGAGGTGCACACCATCGAGGTGCCCTGGGGCGAGGTGTTTACCCCGGATCGGGTCGAGGACGCCATTAAGCGCGTGAAGCCGCGCCTGCTGCTGACGGTGCAGGGCGACACCTCGACCACCATGCTGCAGCCGCTGGCGGAGCTGGGCGCCATCTGCAAAAAGTACGGCGTGCTCTTCTATACCGACGCCACCGCGTCGCTCGGCGGCAACGCGCTGGAAACCGACGCCTGGGGGCTGGATGCGGTCTCGGCCGGGATGCAAAAATGCCTCGGCGGCCCCTCCGGCACCTCGCCGATTACCTTAAGCCCGCAGATGGAAGAGGCGATCCGCCGCCGCAAATGCGTCGAAGAGGGGATCCGCACCGCCGCGCATCAGGACGGCGATGAAGAGATGATCTACTCGAACTACTTCGATCTCGGCATGATCATGGATTACTGGGGGCCGGAGCGCCTTAACCACCATACCGAAGCGACCACCGCGCTGTTCGGCGCGCGCGAGTGCGCGCGGCTGATCCTGCAGGAAGGGCTGGACGAAGGCATCGCGCGTCACAAGCTGCACGGCGACGCGCTGCTGAAAGGCATTCAAGGCATGGGGCTGGAAACCTTCGGCGATCTGAAGCACAAGATGAACAACGTGCTCGGCGTGGTGATTCCGCAGGGCGTTAACGGCGACCAGGTGCGTCAGCTGATGCTGGAGGATTTCGGCATCGAGATCGGCACCTCGTTCGGTCCGCTGCATGGCAAGGTATGGCGCATCGGCACCATGGGTTTCAACGCGCGCAAAGATTGCGTGATGACCACGCTGGCGGCGCTGGAGGCGGTGCTGACGCACGTCGGCTTCCGCGCGACCCAGGGCGCGGCGATGCAGGCGGCGTGGGACCACTACGGGAGCCGCGCATGATGATGAACGCCGCTGAGGCGCAGCTGGCCGCCGAACGCGTCATGGCGCGCTGCGACATGCTGGCGGCGATCAGCGAATCGCCCGATCAGCTGACGCGCGTCTATCTCTCGCCGGAGCATCTGCGCGCCAACGCGCAGGTCGGCGAGTGGATGGCGCAGGCGGGCATGCGCGTCTGGCAGGACGAAGTCGGCAATATCTGTGGCCGCTACGAAGGGGCGAGCGACGGCGCGCCCGCGCTGCTGCTCGGCTCCCATCTCGATACGGTGCGCAACGCCGGCCGCTATGACGGTATGCTGGGCGTGCTGACCGCGATTGAGACCGTGCAGTGGCTGCATCAGCAGCGGCAGCGACTGCCGCTGGCGATTGAGATAGTCGGCTTCGGCGATGAAGAGGGCACGCGCTTCGGCATTACGCTGCTCGGCAGCCGCGGCGTCGCCGGCAGCTGGCCGGAGAGCTGGACCACCCATCCGGACGGCAACGGCATTACCGTCGCCCAGGCGATGGCGGATGTGGGACTGGACGCCGGGGCGATTCCGCGCGCCGCCCGCGATCTGAACGATATCGTCGCCTACCTTGAACTGCATATCGAACAGGGGCCCTGTCTGGAGCAGGAGGGACTGGCGCTGGGCGTGGTCACCGCCATCAACGGCGCACGCCGCCTTCGCTGCCGCTTTACCGGCGAGGCGGGCCACGCGGGCACGGTGCCGATGACTCACCGCAAAGACGCGCTGGCGGCGGCCGCAGAGTGGATGGTGTTTATCGAGGCGACCACGCGCGAGCAGGATCCGCAGTTGGTGGCGACGGTCGGCACCCTGAACTGCGCGCCCGGCGCGGTCAACGTTATTCCCGGCGAGGTCACGCTGTCGCTGGACGTACGCGGCCCGCAGGATCTGCCGCTGGAGCGGCTGCTGTCGAGCCTGCTGACTCAGGCCGAAGCGATCGCGCTGCGGCGCGGGCTGCGCTTCGAGGCGGAGGAGTATTACCGCATCAGCGCCACCGCCTGCGACAGCGCGCTGCAGCAGGCGCTGAGCAGCGCCGTCGAGACGGTGCAGGGCCGCACGCTGGCGCTGCCGAGCGGCGCGGGCCATGACGCTATCGCCATCGCCGAGCGCTGGCCGGTCGGCATGCTCTTCGTGCGCAATGAACGCGGCCTCAGCCACCATCCGGCGGAAGCGGTAATGAGCGGCGACGTGGCGCTGGCGGTGCGCGCTTATCTTCAGGCGGTGTGCCAGCTGGCGCAGCGAGGCGCGCCATGAATCTGGAGACCTTCAACGCGCTGCCGGATGCGGCGGCGCAGGCCGCGCTCGCCCACTGCGTGGCGATCCCGCGCTGGCGGCAGGCGCTGGCGGCCGCGCGGCCATTCCCTTCTGCAGCGGCATTGCTGGCAGAGGCGGAGCGGCTGGCGCAGGCGTGGAACAGCGACGATCTTGAACAGGCGCTGACCGCGCATCCGCGCATCGGCGAACGCGCCGACGGCGCGGACAAAGAGGCGGCGCTGTCGCGTCAGGAGCAGGCCGCGATGAGCGACGCCGATGCGGCGCTGAAGCGGGCGATGCAGGCGGGCAACCGGGCTTATGAAGCGCGCTTTGGCCGCGTCTTTTTAATCCGCGCCAAAGGGCGCAGCGGCGAAGAGATGCTGGCGCAGCTTCAGCGGCGCCTGACGAATGACGAACCCACCGAAGCGCGCGAAGCGCTGGAACAGCTGCGGGAGATCACCCTGTTGCGTCTGAAGGAGAGCCTGACATGAGCACCATCACCACCCATATTCTCGATACGGCGCTGGGCAAACCGGCGGTCGGCGTCGCTATCTCCCTGGAGCAGAACAGCCCGGAGGGCTGGCTGCCGGTTGCCGACGGCGAGACGGACAGCGACGGACGCATCGGCGATTTAACGCCGGAGCCGCTGACGCCGGGCCACTATCGGCTGACCGCCGAGATCGGCGACTATTTCGCGGCGGACGGGCGCGATGCGCTCTACGTCTCGGCGCAGATCGATTTCGTTATCGCCGAGGCAGGCAGCCATTTCCACCTGCCTTTTTTAATTTCTCCCTGGTCGTGGTCTACCTATCGCGGTAGCTAATTTTGAAAGCCTGCGGCTATCAAAACCGTCGGCTTAGCCAAATGGTATTCAGGCAAGCGTAACGCTATCGTAGCCGGGTAACCAAAAGCCAACGGAGCCGATAATGAGCATGCCCGAAGATAACAATAACGCCGCAGGTAAATGCCCTTTTCCCCATGGAGCATCGCAAGAAAAAAACCAGAATGAGAGCGGCGCCGACGCCGGTAAATGTCCGTTTAACCACGGCGCCTCTGAAGAGAAAAGCGTGCTGGCGCGCGGCGCCGGCAGCGGCACCACCAACCGCGACTGGTGGCCTAACATGCTGCGCGTCGACCTGTTAAATCAGCACTCCAGCCGCTCCAACCCCCTTAGCGCCGACTTCAACTACCGCGAAGAGTTCAGCAAGCCCGACTATTCGGCGCTGAAAGCGGACATCCGCGCGCTGCTGACCGATTCGCAATCCTGGTGGCCGGCCGACTGGGGCAGCTATATCGGCCTGTTTATCCGTATGGCGTGGCACAGCGCGGGCACCTACCGCACCATCGACGGTCGCGGCGGCTCCGGGCGCGGACAGCAGCGTTTCGCGCCGCTCAACTCCTGGCCGGACAACGTCAGCCTGGATAAAGCGCGTCGCCTGCTGTGGCCGGTGAAACAGAAATATGGCCAGAAAATTTCCTGGGCCGACCTCTATATTCTCGCGGGCAACGTTTCGCTGGAGAACGCCGGCTTCCGTACCTTCGGCTTCGGCGCCGGGCGTGAAGACGTGTGGGAACCGGATATGGATGTGGACTGGGGCCACGAAACCGAGTGGCTGGCGCATCGCCATCCGGAAAGCCTCGCCAACGCGCCGCTCGGCGCCACCGAAATGGGTCTGATCTACGTTAACCCGGAAGGCCCGGAAGCGAGCGGCAACCCGGCCTCGGCCGCGCCGGCGATCCGTGCCACTTTCGGCAATATGGGCATGAACGACGAAGAGATGGTGGCGCTGATCGCCGGCGGCCATACGCTGGGTAAAACGCACGGCGCGGGCGCCGCCAGCCACCTCGACGTTGACCCGGAAGCCTCGCCGATTGAAGCCCAGGGCTTCGGCTGGCGCAGCAGCTACGGCAGCGGCGCGGGCGCAGACGCCATTACTTCCGGGCTGGAAGTGGTCTGGACGCAAACCCCGACCCAGTGGAGCAACTACTTCTTCGAGAACCTGTTCAAGTATGAGTGGGTGCAGACGAAGAGCCCGGCGGGCGCTATCCAGTTTGAAGCCAGCAACGCCGACGCGATTATTCCCGATCCTTTCGATCCGGAGAAAAAGCGCAAGCCGACCATGCTGGTCACCGACCTGACGCTGCGCTTCGATCCGGAGTTCGAAAAGATCTCTCGTCGCTTCCTCAACGATCCGCAGGCGTTCAACGAAGCCTTCGCCCGCGCCTGGTACAAACTGACCCACCGCGATATGGGGCCGAAAGCGCGCTACCTGGGTCCGGAAGTGCCGAAAGAAGATCTGCTGTGGCAGGATCCTTTGCCGGCGGCGATCCATCAGCCGGACGCCAGCGATATCAGCGAGCTGAAAGCGAAGATTGCGGCCTCCGGGCTGAGCGTGAGCCAGCTGGTTTCCGCTGCCTGGGCATCCGCTTCGACCTTCCGCGGCGGCGACAAGCGCGGCGGCGCGAACGGCGCACGTCTGGCGCTGGCGCCGCAGAATCAGTGGGCGGTTAACGCCAGCGTGATCCGCGACGTGCTGCCGGTATTGCAGGAGATTCAGCAGGCTTCGGGCAAAGCGTCGCTGGCGGACGTCATCGTGCTGGCGGGCAATGTCGGCATCGAAATGGCCGCGGCGGCGGCGGGCGTAGCGGTGCAGGTGCCCTTTACGGCGGGGCGCGTCGATGCGCGTCAGGACCAGACCGATGTCGAATCCTTTGATCTTCTGCAGCCGCTGGCTGACGGTTTCCGCAACTATCGCCGCGTGCAGGGCGGGTCGTCGACCGAAACGCTGCTGCTGGATAAAGCGCAGCAGCTGACGCTGAGCGCGCCGGAGCTGACGGTGCTGCTGGGCGGCCTGCGCGTGCTGGGCACCAACTTCGACGGCAGCGATCGCGGCCTCTTTACCGATCGCCCTGGCGTGCTGAGCACCGACTTCTTCGTTAACCTGCTGGATATGCGCACCGCATGGCGCGCCACCGATGAGAGCGAGGAGCTGTTCGAAGGACGCGACCGTCAGAGCGGGGAAGTGAAATATCATGCGACCCGCGCCGATCTGGTCTTTGGCTCTAACGCCATCCTGCGTGCGCTGGCGGAAGTTTACGCCAGCAGCGATGCGCACCAGAAGTTCGTGACCGACTTCGTGGCCGTCTGGACCAAAGTGATGAATCTGGACCGCTTCGATATCTGACCGCGCGACGCCTGAAAACGAGAAAGCCGCAGCTTAACCGCTGCGGCTTTTTTTTGGCCCGCGTTGACGCGATCGCAGGTGCGCTAAGGCAGCGTAAAGCCATCGGCGTCGCGCCACGCCGGAAAGCGCTCGCGATAAGCATTCAGCGCCTCCCGCGACAGCGTGGCGTCAAGCCGCGCCTGGGCGAATGGCTCCGCCGCGCTGAGGATCTCGCCCTGCGGCGAAATGATCCGGCTGTCGCCGCTGTACTGATGCTGGTTGCCGTCGCTGCCGACGCGGTTGCAGCCCGCGACGTAGGCCTGATTCTCTATGGCGCGCGCCAGCAGCAGCGCCTGCCAGTGCAGAGCGCGCGGCGCCGGCCAGTTCGCCACATAGAGCGCCAGGTCGTAGTCGTTGCGGTTGCGGGAGAAGACCGGGAAGCGCAGGTCGTAACAGATCTGCGGCAGAATGCGCCAGCCGCGCCACTCCAGCACCGCGCGCGTCTCGCCCGGCAGATAGTGGTGATGCTCGTCCGCCATGCGGAACAAGTGGCGCTTGTCATACTGGTGCAGTGTGCCATCTGGCTCCACCAGCAGAAAGCGATTTACCGCGCCTTTTTCCGTCTGTATCGCTGCGCTGCCGCCCACCAGCGCGTCGCTCGCCGCGGCGTGTTTGCGCAGCCACGCCACCACCTGCGCCTGCGGCAGCGAACGCTGCGCCGCCTCCATGGCGAAGCCGGTGGTGAACATCTCGGGCAGCAGAATCAGATCGCGGCCCGTCACGCCCTCGAGCACGGCGTCGAAATGGCGCAGGTTCGCTTCGCCATCCATCCAGTGCAGGGTTTCCTGCAGAACGGTAATCTTTAAATCTGACATAAGCGCTCCGCAGCGGCGTCAAGCGTCGCTTCCTGTTTGGCGAAGCAGAGGCGGATCAGCCTGTGCGGGAACGGATCGGCGCAGAACACCGATAGCGGAATCGCCGCCACGCCCACCTCTTTGGTTAGCCACTGGCAGAAGCTGACGTCGTCGAGATCGGAGATGGCGCTATAGTCCGCCAGCAGAAAATAGGTGCCTTCGCACGGCAGCACCTTAAAGCGGCTCTTCTCCAGCGCCTGCGCCAGACGATCGCGGCGCGCGCGGTAAAACGCGGGCAGCTCGCGGTAGTGAGCGGGCTCGTGGCGCAGCATATCGGCGATCGCCAGCTGGGCAGGCGTATTCACCGCAAAGGTCAGATACTGATGCACCTTGCGGATCTCCGCGCTGATGGCGGCGGGCGCGACGCTGTAGCCTACCTTCCAGCCGGTCATATGAAAGGTCTTGCCGAAGGAGGAGACGGCGATGGCGCGCTCGCGCAGCTGCGGATGCGCCAGCACGCTGGCGTGGCCCGCCTCGTCGAAGCAGATATGCTCGTAAACTTCGTCGCTCAGCACGTAAATTTCCCGATCGCCGATCGCCTGCCAGAGCGCCGCAAAATCCGCTTTACGCCAGACGGTGGCGGAAGGATTGTGCGGCGTATTGAGGATCACCAGGCGGGTTTTGCTGGAGAGCAGCGCGGCGAAGGCTGACCAGTCGACGCGAAAGCCCGGCGGCTGCAGCGCGATGCGTTTCAGCACGCCGCCCGACAGTTCGACGGCGGGCGCATAGCTGTCGTAGCTCGGGTCGAAGCAGATCACCTCGTCGCCCGGGCGCACCAGCGCGGTGATCGCCGCATAGAGCGCTTCGGTCGCGCCGGCGGTCACGGTGATATCGCTGTTGACGTCGGGGCGGTAGCCATACAGCTCAGCGGTTTTCTCGGCGATCGCCTCGCGCAGCGGTAGCGCGCCGGTCATCGGCGCATACTGGTTGGCGCCCTCGCTGACGTGATGCGCCAGGCGCGCCTGTAAATAGCGCGGTCCGTCAAAGTCGGGAAAGCCCTGCGAAAGGTTGATGGCGTTATGCTGCTGCGCCAGCGCGCTCATCTGGGTAAAGATGGTAGTGCCGAGAGCGGGAAGTTTACTCTCCGGCGTCAGGTTGGGCTGCGTCATGATTGATTGCCTTAAGCGCGAATGTCATTGCGGAGTAATCCTGTGTTGAAGCCACTATAAACAGGATGTTAACATTTGGCAATCGAGACGCTTAGACGTCTAAAACCTACCTTACAGGATGCCTGAAACGCTATGTCTGAACTCTCTCCGCTCGACCAGCTGGTGGCGGCCTGCCACTGGATTGGCGCCAAAGGCTGGGCGCCCGCCACCGGCGGCAATATGTCAGTGCGCGAAGATGCCCGCTTCTGCCTGCTCAGCGAGTCGGGCAAGGACAAAGGCAGCCTGACGCGCGACGACTTTATTCAGGTAGAGATCGCCACCAACCGCGCGCCGTCCGGGCGCAGGCCCTCGGCGGAAACCGGATTGCATACCCTGATCTACCGGCTGTTCCCCGAGGCGGGCGCAGTGCTGCATACCCATACGGTGAACGCGACGGTACTGTCGCGCGTCGAGAAGGGCGCAGCGCTGCGGCTGGAAGGCTATGAGATGCAGAAATCGCTGGCGGGGCAGCGCACCCATCTTGCCTGCGTGGCGATCCCGCTGTTTGATAACGATCAGGATATCGACGCGCTGGCGGGGCGCATTGAGGCGTACGCCCGCAACAATGCGCTGCGCTATGGCTTTCTGCTGCGCGGCCACGGCTTAACCTGCTGGGGCCAGGACGTGAACGAAGCGCGTCGTCATCTGGAAGGTCTGGAGTTTTTATTTGAATGCGAACGTCAACGTCGCCTGCTGGAGGCCCAATGATCCGCGCCATTGTTACCGATATAGAAGGCACCACCAGCGATATTCGCTTCGTGCATGATGTGCTCTTTCCTTACGCGCGTGAACATCTCGCCGCCTTTATCCGTGCGCAGCATGCGCATCCGGAAGTCCGCGCGGCGCTTGAGGCGGTGCGCGCCGAAGCGGGCCAGCCTGAGGCCGATCCTGAGGCGCTCACCGCTATTCTGCTGGGCTTTATGGATGAAGATCGCAAATCCACCGGGCTGAAAGCGCTGCAGGGGATGATCTGGCGCGACGGCTATGTGAACGGCAGCTTTACCGGGCATCTCTATCCCGACGTCGTGCCGGCGCTGCGCGCATGGCGGGAGCAGGGCCTTGAGCTTTACGTCTATTCTTCCGGCTCGGTTGCGGCGCAAAAACTGTTATTTGGCTACAGTGATGAAGGAGATATTACGGACCTGTTTAGCGGCTATTTCGACACGCGCGTCGGCGCTAAGCGAGAGGTCGCCTCCTACCGCAATATCGCTGAACAAACCGGCCTGCCCGCTGAGCAGCTGCTGTTCCTCTCCGACATTCGTCAGGAGCTGGATGCGGCAGCGGAAGCCGGATGGAATACCGTGCAGTTAATTCGCGGCCCCGCAGACAGCGAAAGCCGCCATCATCAGGTGAACACCTTTTCGGGAGTCGTTTTAGCATGAGCGCATTGACCATTTTTACCGATACCGAAGCCACGCTGCCGGTGTGGCACAGTACCGATGCGGAGATGATCCGCGAGCGGCTGAATGCAAAGAATGTGCGCTTTGAGCGCTGGGCGGCGGATCGCGATTTAGGCGACAATCCACAGCCTGCCGACGTGATTGAGGCCTATCAGCACGCTATCGATCGGCTGGTGGCGGAGAAGGGCTATCAGAGCTGGGATGTGATCAGCATGCGCGCCGACAACCCGCAAAAAGAGACGCTGCGCCAGAAGTTTCTCTCTGAGCACACTCACGGCGAAGATGAGGTACGCTTCTTTGTCGAGGGCGCGGGCCTTTTTTGCCTCCATCTCGACGGCCAGGTCTACCAAATCCTGTGTGAAAAGAACGACCTGATTTCAGTGCCGGCGGGCACGCCGCACTGGTTCGATATGGGCTCCTCGCCTAACTTCACCGCTATCCGCATCTTCGATAATCAGGAAGGCTGGGTGGCGCACTTCACCGGCGACGCCATCGCCGACGCCTATCCGCGCCTGCCTTAACCATGCCAGCCGGGCGCGCTCAGCGCGCCCGGTCAGGGCTGAAAAACCCCCGCCTCTACCGCCTCCGGCGTCACTACGCCGGTATCCAGCACCCAACCGCTAATCAGCGCCGCAGGCGTCACGTCGAACGCCGGGTTATAGACGTTTGCCGCTTCCGGCGCCCACTGCACGCTGCCGAAACTGCCCGCCGCGCCGGTCACTTCGCTGGCGGCGCGCTGCTCGATAGGAATGTCGCGGCCGCTGACGCACTGGCGATCCAGCGTGGTGTGCGGTGCGGCAACGTAGAAGGGGATCTGATGGTAATGCGCCAGCACGGCCAGGCTGTAGGTGCCGATTTTGTTCGCCACGTCGCCGTTGGCCGCGATGCGGTCCGCGCCGACCCAGACGGCGTCGACCTGGCCGCTCGCCATCAGGCTGGCCGCCATCGAATCGGTGATCAGCTGAAAGGGGATCGCCAGCTCGCCCAGCTCCCAGGCGGTAAGGCGTCCGCCCTGCAGCAGCGGGCGCGTTTCACCCACCCAGACGTTCGCCACCTTACCCTGCTGATGCGCGCGGGCGATGACGCCCAGCGCGGTGCCGACGCCCGCCGTCGCCAGCCCGCCGGTGTTGCAGTGCGTAAGCAGGCGGCTGTTCGGCTTCACCAGCGCGCTGCCCGCCTCGGCGATGTTGTCGCACAGCTGGCGATCCTCCTCGACCAGACGCAGCGCTTCCTGGCCCAGTGCGGCGGCAAAATCCGTATGCGCCAGCGCCAGCTTCATTCGATCGAGATTATTCATCAGGTTGACCGCCGTGGGACGCGCGGCGCGCAACACTTCCAGCGCCTGCGCCAGCGCGTCGCGGCTGGCGCCCGCCTCGGCCAGCAGCGCCAGCAGCAGCGAGGCGGAGAGGCCGATCAGCGGCGCGCCGCGCACGCGCAGGGTGTGAATATGGCCAACCAGCTGCGCCACGTCGTGCGCCGGCAGCCAGTTTTTCTGCTGCGGCAGCGCCTGCTGATCGAGGATCCAGAGCTGACTGTCACGAACCTGTAAGCTGGTGGTGCGGAGTGTTTGCATTGTCTGTGAAATCCCTGTTGCGTTGTTGTCACGTATTGTGCCAACATGCGGAACGGATGTATAGACGTCTGAACGGCTTATTATGCTGCCCTGGCGGGATTTCGTTTCAGTTTGGTATAAGAGGAAAGGCAATGTCGCAATACCGTACCTTCACCGCGGCGGATGCCGTTGAGTATGCCCGGCAGTTTGGCGGCGTGGACGATCCCGCTTCGCTGGTCGAGGCGGAAGAGATTGGCGATGGCAACCTTAACCTGGTCTTCAAAATTTTCGACCGCCAGGGCAACAGTCGGGTGATCGTAAAACAGGCGCTGCCTTACGTGCGCTGCGTCGGCGAGTCCTGGCCGCTGACGCTGGACCGCGCGCGGCTGGAGGCGCAAACCCTGATCGAGCACTACAAATATTGCCCTCAGCACACCGTCAGGGTGACGCACTATGACGAGACGCTGGCGGTGATGGTGATGGAGGATCTCTCCAGCCATCGCATCTGGCGCGGCGAGCTGGTGAAGGGCGCTTTCTACCCGCAGGCGGCGGCGCAGCTGGGCGAATATCTGGCGCAGACGCTGTTTCATACCTCTGATTTCGTGCTGCATCCCCATCAGAAAAAAGCGGAAGTGGCGCGCTTTATCAATCCAGAGATGTGCGAGATTACCGAAGATCTCTTCTTTAACGATCCCTACACCGATCACGCGCGCAACAGCTACCCGCAGGCGCTTGAGCCGCTGGTCGCCAGCCTGCGCGACGACGAGGCGTTGCGCATCGCCGTCGCCGGCTTGAAGCATCGCTTTTTCGCCCATGCTGAGGCGTTGCTGCACGGCGATATTCACAGCGGCTCGATTTTCGTCGCCGACAACAGCCTGAAGGCGATCGACGCGGAGTTCGGCTATTTCGGCCCGATCGGCTTTGACGTCGGCACGGCGCTGGGCAATCTGCTGATCAACTACTGCGGTCTGCCGGGTCTGCTCGCCCCGCGCGAGGCGGCGGAAGGGCGCGAGCTGCGTCTCAACGACGTGCGCGAGGTGTGGAATACCTTCGCCGCGCGCTTCCTGGCGCTGGCGCAAGAGAAGACCACTGACGTGGCGCTGGCCTGTCCGGGCTATGCGCAGGCGTTTCTGCGCAAGGTATGGGCCGATACCATCGGCTACTGCGGCACCGAGCTGATTCGCCGCACCGTCGGCATGTCGCACGTGGCGGATATGAAGCTGATTAAGGATGAGGCGATGCGCACCGAGTGTATTCGCAGCTGCATTACGCTGGGACGCACGCTGATTCTGGCGGCGGATCACATTGAGGACGCCGAGGCGCTGCTCGCGCGTATTCGGCAGGCGGGGTAAGGGTAATACGCGCCGATTAACTATGCGCGAACGCGGGTAGCATGGCCCGATCGCAAAGACGCAAAAAGCGGCATCCCTGCCAGCTCGGCCCACGCCATCCCTGGCGTGGGACGCTTTGCTCTTCGGTCCATGCTACCCGCTATCTGACTTTAGTGCGCGTTGTGGGTTAAAACATACGTGCCTGTATCTTACGCCGCCTCGCTCTCCCGCGCCGCCTTCACCGCCGGCTGCTTCACCGGCACCGCCAGCGCATCCGCGGCAAACTCATCGACGTTAATGGCGCGCAGACGGCTCGCTTCGGCGCGCGTCAGCACCTCGGCCTCGGCGGCGTCAATCCAGCCCGCTTTTAATGCCCGCTGCGCCAGCGCGTCCAGCCGGGTGAAAGAGAAGTGCTCTTTCTGCTGTTTGCACAGACGATCGTGGATCACTTCCGCCGCCATCACCTCCTGCAACGCCTGCTCAAGCTGACCGGCCGGGTTATGCTCGCTCGGCGTCAGATACTGACCGCGTCCCAGCCTTGTCCGCGTGGCGGAAGGCACCTGCAGCAGCTTCGCCAGCTTATGATCGAGACGGTCGCTCGGCGCCGGGCAGTGCTTGCCGCCGGCGAAAATCATCATGCGCAGCGCGCCAGCCGCCAGCGGGCTAGGGAAGTTGCGCAGCAGATCCTCTATCGCCTGCTCGGCCTGATGCAGCGCATCCTGCACGCCCCAGTGCAGCAGCGGCAGATCGGCCTCGTGACGCCCCTCGTCGTCATAGCGTTTCAGCGTGGCGGAGGCGAGATAGAGCTGGCTCAGCACATCGCCCAGGCGCGCTGAAATGCGCTCGCGTCGCTTCAGGCTGCCGCCGAGCACCGCCATCGACACGTCTGCCAGCAGCGCCAGGTTAGCGCTGAGACGGTTCAGATGCTGGTAGTAGCGGCGCGTGGCGTCGCGCGTCGGGGTGGCGCTGCCGCGTCCAGCCGTCAGGCCGAGCCACAGGCTGCGCACGGCGTTGCTGCCGACATAGCCGACATGGCTGAACAGCGCGGCGTCGAAGGCGTTGAGATCCTGACTGGCCGCCGCCGCCATCTCTTTCAGCACGAACGGATGGCAGCGAATAGCGCCCTGACCGAAAATAATCATGCTGCGCGTCAGGATATTGGCGCCCTCCACCGTAATGGCGATAGGCGCGCCCTGATAGGCGCGGGCGAGGAAGTTATTGTTGCCGAGCATAATGCCTTTGCCGCCCGCAATATCCATGGCGTCCATAATGGCGCGCTGGCCGCGATGGGTGCAGTGATACTTCACAATCGCCGACAGCACCGCCGGTTTTTCGCCCTGCATAATACCGGTGGTGATCAGCGTTGCCGCAGCGTCCATCACGTAGGCGTTGCCGGCAATACGCGCCAGCGGCTCTTCGATGCCTTCCATCTTGCCGATAGAGACCCTGAACTGACGACGGATATGCGCATAGGCGCCGGTGGCGAGCGCCACGCTTTTCAGGCTGCCGGTAGAGTTCGAAGGCAGGGTAATGCCGCGTCCCACCGACAGGCACTCAACCAGCATCCGCCAGCCCTGGCCGGCCATCTGCGGACCGCCGATAATAAAATCGATCGGCACGAAAATATCGTTGCCGCGCGTCGGACCGTTCTGGAACGGCACGTTGAGCGGGAAGTGGCGCTTGCCGATCTCGACGCCCGGCGTGCTGGTGGGGATGAGCGCGCAGGTAATGCCCAGCGACTCGGTATCGCCCAGCAGACGATCGGGATCGAACAGCTTAAAGGCCAGCCCCAGCACGGTCGCCACCGGCGCCAGCGTAATGTAGCGCTTGTTCCAGGTCAGGCGCATGCCGAGCACCTGCTTGCCCTGCCACTCGCCCATGCAGACCACGCCGGTATCGGGGATCGCGCCGGCGTCGGAGCCCGCTTCCGGGCTGGTCAGCGCGAAGCAGGGGATCTCGTCGCCGCGCGCCAGACGCGGCAGATAGTGATCTTTCTGCTCGTCGGTGCCGTAATGCTGCAGCAGTTCCCCTGGACCCAGCGAGTTAGGCACGCCGACGGTAATCGCCAGAATGCCGGAGACGCCCGCCAGCTTTTGCAGCACGCGCGCCTGCGCATAGGCGGAGAACTCGAGGCCGCCATACTCTTTCTTGATGATCATGGCGAAGAAGCGCTGCTCTTTCAGATAAGCCCAGAGTTCCGGCGGCAGATCCGCCATCTCATGGGTGATGGCGAAGTCGTTCGCCATGCGGCACGCCTCTTCCACCGGGCCGTCGAGAAACGCCTGCTCGGCCGGCGTCAGGCGCGGCTGCGGATAGTTGTGCAGCTTCTGCCAGTCCGGCTTGCCCTGAAACAGATCGCCTTCCCACCAGGTGGTCCCGGCGTCGATCGCCTCTTTTTCCGTGCGCGACATCGGCGGCATCACCTTTTGAAAGCGCTGCAGCATCGGCTTTGAAAACAGCGAACGGCGTATTGAAGGGAGGTTAAGCGGCAGCAGAAGGATCGCCAGCGGCAGCAGCAGCCAGGGCGTCCAGATATGCGCCGCTGCCCAGGCGGCGGTCCACAACAGTAAAATCGCGCTGCTCGCCGCCAGGGATATGCGGTGATAAAACAGGGCGCTGATTAACACCAGCGTCGCGAGGATCGACACAACCATCATAATCACGGCTCCGTAAGTAGTAAGAGGTCTGACCTGTTATGTGTAGAGGTGTATGCCAGCTGCGGTTAATTAGCAATTTGTTTACATCGCAATTACAACCTTACTCACAAAATCGTTAAATCCGCTGCGGAGTGGAGGCAGGCTTTCGCGCGGCGCGCGCTTTGCGCCAACCCGCCATTCCGTTAAACTTGAAAAGTCACTCTTTTACTAACAAGGACATCCCTATGTACCAGGACATCATTCGCTCCGAGCTGAATGAAGCAGCGGATACGCTTAATACCTTCCTCAGCGACGAGGCGAATATTCACGCCATTCAGCGCGCGGCGGTGCTGCTGGCCGACAGCTTTAAAGCGGGCGGGAAGGTGCTCTCCTGCGGCAACGGCGGCTCGCACTGCGACGCAATGCACTTCGCCGAAGAGCTGACCGGACGCTATCGCGAGAACCGTCCGGGTTACCCGGCAATCGCTATCTCCGACGTCAGCCATCTCTCCTGCGTCAGCAACGATTTCGGCTACGACTACGTTTTCTCACGCTATATCGAAGCGGTGGGCCGTCCGGGCGACGTGCTGCTGGGGCTGTCGACCTCTGGCAACTCCGCCAATATCATTAAGGCGATCGAGGCGGCGCGCGCGCAGGGCATGAAGGTCATCACCCTGACCGGCAAAGATGGCGGCAAAATGGCGGGCTCGGCGGATATCGAAATTCGCGTGCCGCACTTCGGCTACGCCGACCGCATCCAGGAGATCCACATCAAAGTGATCCATATCCTGATGCTGCTGATTGAAAAAGAGATGGTGAAGTAACGGTGCTGGCCGCCATCTTGCTGGCTGGCGGCTTTTCTGACTAAGGCGGTAGCTATGTGCGAATTGCTCGGGATGAGCGCTAACGTTCCAACCGATATCTGTTTCAGTTTTACCGGCCTGGTGCAGCGCGGCGGTGGAACCGGGCCGCATAAAGATGGCTGGGGCATTACCTTTTATGAAGACCGGGGCTGCCGCACCTTTAAAGATCCGCTGCCGAGCTATAACTCGCCCATCGCGCGGCTGGTGCAGGAGTACCCCATCAAGTCCCATTCGGTGGTGGCGCATATTCGCCAGGCGAACCGCGGGCCGGTGTCGCTGGAAAACACCCATCCCTTTACCCGCGAGCTGTGGGGACGTAACTGGACCTACGCGCACAACGGCCAGCTAAAGGGTTATCGCCAGCTGGAAACCGGCCACTTCCGTCCGGTCGGCGAAACCGACAGCGAAAAGGCCTTCTGCTGGCTGCTGCACAAGCTGGCGACGCGCTATCCGCGCACGCCCGCCAACTGGCCAGCGGTGTTTCGCTATGTGGCGGAACTGGCGGGAGAGCTGCGGCAGAAAGGGGTGTTCAATATGCTGCTGTCGGACGGGCGCTATCTGATGGCGTTCTGCTCGACCAATCTCTACTGGATCACGCGCCGCGCGCCCTTCGGCAAAGCGCAGCTGCTCGATCAGGATGTGGAGATCGACTTTCAGCAGCACACCACCGCCAACGACGTGGTGACGGTGATTGCGACGCAGCCGCTGACGGCAAATGAAACCTGGCACCGCATCGTGCCAGGCGAGTGGGCGTTATTCTGCCTTGGAGAGCGCCAGGAATGATTTAGAGGCGGCTTCGGGATTGACGATCGCCGGGCTGCCGCTGTTCATTACGTAGCTGCCGCTGGCGACGTTGACCGTCGGCGGCTGATGGTATTTCGCAAAGTAAGCGTAGCCGGGCTGCAGCTCGCGCCAGAAGCTGGCGTAGGCGGAGTAGCGATGGCGCTGCATGTTGGTGTCGGTCATGCGGAACGGGAAGATGCTGATGTTCACCTCTGACTGGCCGTTACGCAGCGCCGCGTTCACATAGGTGAAAATCTCGTCCATGTAGGCGTCGGTCATCGCGTAGCAGCCGATCGACTTACAGTCGCCATGGATCATCAGATAGTTGCCGGTGTAGGCATGCTCGCGATCGTACTGGTTAGGAAAGCCGACGTTGATAGCGCGATAAAAACGGCTGTCGGGCTTAAGCTGGTTGAGCCTGACGCTGTAAAAGCCTTCCGGGCTTTTAAAATCCCCTTCGCGGCGCTTCGGGCCGAGGCCGCCGGAGAAGTTACAGATGCGGTAGGTATCGAGCAGGCGAAATTCGTTGCCGATTTTGCCATAGAGCTCCAGCGTGCGTTCTTCCTTGAAAATCTGCAGATAGACCGGGGTACCGAGTAGCTGTTTCTTTAATTCTTTACTCACCGGCGTCGACACTGGCTGCGTCGGCTCGGGAGTCATTGCCATGCTGAGGGCTGGCATCAAAATCATCGCAAACAGAAGTGCGATTTTGCCCATGCTGTGTATACCTTGAGTGAAGAGAACGATGACGCGCGACGCGTCTCAGACTTGCATTATCGGAAAACTCCGCTACCGCAGCGCAACATTAGCATTGTCTGTTTTTTTATCAAGACGCCGCCAGGTAAATTCGCGTTTTCCTCAAGGTATGACGGCCAGAAATTTGTAAACTTTAGTGGCGACGGATGTTAAATCCGCTTTTCGGGCACGCCTGACGCGGCGGCGCTTTGGCATCTGTACATCTATACAGTATCATAAGGCGTGACGGAAAGCGGATGGCGGGCAAGCGTGAAAATCATACATGTCGATATGGACTGCTTCTATGCAGCGGTGGAGATGCGCGACAATCCGTCGCTGCGCGATATCCCCATCGCCATTGGCGGTAGCCGTGAACGGCGCGGCGTGATCAGCACCGCCAACTATCCGGCGCGCAAATTCGGCGTACGCAGCGCGATGCCTACCGCCATGGCGCTGAAGCTCTGCCCGCATCTGAAGCTGCTGCCGGGGCGCTTCGACGCCTATAAAGAGGCGTCGCAGCAGATCCGCGAAATTTTCCTGCGCTATACCCCCCTGATCGAGCCGCTGTCGCTGGACGAGGCCTATCTCGACGTCACCGACAGCCCGCACTGCCACGGCTCCGCCACGCTGATCGCCCGCGAAATCCGCGACACCATTCAGCGCGAGACGGGGCTGACTGCCTCGGCCGGCATCGCGCCGATTAAGTTCCTCGCGAAAATCGCCTCCGATCTTAACAAGCCCGACGGGCAGTACGTTATTACGCCGCAGGAGATGCCTGATTTTCTGCTGTCGCTGCCGCTGGCGAAGATCCCGGGCGTCGGCAAGGTGGCGACGAAAAAGCTCGAGGAGATGGGGCTGCATACCTGCGCCGACGTGCAGAAAGCGGACGTGGCGCAGCTGCTCAAGCGCTTCGGCAAGTTTGGCCGCGTGCTGTGGGAGCGCAGCCACGGCATCGACGAGCGCGGCGTGGTGGTGGAGCGCGAGCGCAAGTCCGTCGGCGTCGAGCGCACGCTGGCGGAAGATATTCACAGCTGGGAAGCCTGCCTGGAGATTATCGATTTTCTCTATGCGGAGCTTGAGCGCCGCCTGACGCAGGTTCGGCCCGACCGGCAAATCGCGCGGCAGGGCGTGAAACTCAAGTTCAACGATTTCCAGCTGACGACGCAGGAGCATATCTGGCCGGAGCTGAACAAAGAGGATTTGATCGCGGTGGCGCGCAAAACCTGGGATGAGCGCCGCGCCGGACGCGGTGTGCGACTGGTGGGATTGCACGTTACGCTGCTCGATCCGCAGCTTGAGCGACAGCTGCTGCTGGGGTTGTAGCTGCAAACGGCACCTGATCGTAAGCTAACAGACAGCGCTTAAATCAAGGTGCCGCCAGCCTGACCCGAAGAGCAAAGCGTCCCGCGGCAGGGATGCCGCGGGCCGAGCGCGCAGGGATGCCTTGAGCGACTTTGCGATCGGGTCAGGCTGGCGGCGCAGGTACCTGACAAACAGCCTACGCCCACCTCACTAAACCCACTCGCAATAGCCGCTCAACCCCTTTAAGGCGCCGGATAGGTATAGCGGCGGTGAATCGCCTCGATCCCTTCCAGCACGTCGGCGTCCAGCGTCAGGTTGAAGCTGTCGATATTGATCTTCAGCTGCTCCATCGTCGTTGCGCCCAGAAGGGTGCTGGCGACGAACGGCTGCTGACGCACATAGGCCAGCGCCATCTGCGACGGATCCAGGTGATGCTTCTGCGCCAGCGCCACATATTCCGCAATCGCCAGCTGCGACTGCTCGCCGCTGTAGCGCGTAAAACGGCTGAACAGCGTGTTGCGCGCGCCGGCCGGTTTCGCGCCGTTCAGATACTTGCCGCTTAGCGTGCCGAAAGCGAGGCTGGAGTAAGCCAGCAGCTCAACTCCTTCATGCTGGCTGATTTCCGCCAGGCCCACTTCAAAGCTGCGGTTCAGCAGGCTATAGGGATTCTGAATGGTGACGATGCGCGGCAGCTCGTGCTTCTCCGCCAGCTGTAGATAGCGCATCACGCCCCAGGCCGTTTCGTTCGACACGCCGATATAGCGGATTTTGCCGGCGCGCACCTGCTCGGTCAGCGCTTCCAGCGTCTCCAGCAGCGTGACGGGAATCGTGGTCTCGCTGTATTGATAGCCCAGCTTGCCGAAATAGTTAGTCTGGCGCTGCGGCCAGTGCAGCTGATAAAGATCGAGGTAGTCGGTATTCAGGCGCTTCAGGCTGGCGTCCAGCGCGTCGCGGATATTTTTGCGGTCCAGCGCCTGGTTCGGGCGAATCGAGGCGTCTGCGCCGCGCGACGGACCCGCGACCTTGCTGGCGAGGATCACTTTATCGCGGCTGCCGCGCGCCTTCAGCCAGCTGCCGATATATTGTTCGGTCAAACCCTGGGTTTCCGGGCGCGGCGGCACCGGATACATTTCAGCGGTATCGATAAAGTTAATGCCGCTGGCGAGGGCGAAATCGAGCTGCTGGTGGGCGTCGGCTTCGCTATTCTGTTCACCAAACGTCATGGTTCCCAACCCCAGCTGACTTACTTCCAGCGTGCTATGGGGGATGCGGTGATAATGCATAGCCGTCTTCCTTATTTTTATGGAATGTAATGGTGTGTCCTGTGGGACTATAGCGCGTGAATCAGCGGGGAAGGAAGTGGGGAAAATCGGGGAAATCACCTGTCCGGACAAATTGCGGGACAGGTGAGCTGAAATGGCACTTAACGCTCAATAATGGTCGACACTTCGTCGCCATTTATCTGCACTTCATGGCCTGACTGATCGGTATATTTCACCAGACCGGTCTCTTTATCGATGGTCGGCTTGCCTTCCGTCATGATCATCTGACCGTTTTTCGTTGCCATTACATAATCTGAACTGCATCCGCTCAGTGTCACGGCGGCAAAAATCAACACTGCTACGCCTGCCAACTCTTTCATCACGCTTATTCCTCTCACTCCCGTCAGCCAGTGGACCGTGTCGCCCTGTCAGAGGCCACACAGCATCAACTGCAAAAAGTGTAGTAATAAATGGTTTTGGCGCTTTGCGTTATCGCATGAATCTGAAAATAAAAGGGCGGCCTGTGGCCGCCCTTGACATCTTACGCCGCGCTTTTCTTAGCGCGCATCAGGTTCAGACACTCGACGGCCATGGAGAAGAACATGGCGAAATAAATGTAACCTTTTGGTACATGCACCGCGAAACTCTCCAGAATCAGGGTAAAACCCACCAGAATCAGAAAAGAGAGAGCGAGCATTTTGATCGAAGGATGGCGATCGACAAACTCGCCGATGGCGCGCGCGGCAAACATCATCATCAGCACGGCGATCACCACGGCGGCCATCATAATAAAGAGATGATCGGAAAGGCCGACGGCGGTAATCACCGAGTCCAGGCTAAAGATGATATCCAGCAGCATGATCTGCACGATAGCGCCGAAGAAAGAGTGCACGTTGGTCTTGTGCTCCTCTTCGCCGCCTTCGATGGTTTCATGGATCTCCATACTCGACTTCCACAGCAGAAACAGGCCGCCGCCGAGCAGGATCAGATCGCGCCAGGAGAAGGCGTGATCGAGCAGGGTAAACAGCGGATGGGTCAGCCGCGCGACCCAGGCGATAGAGGCCAGCAGGGCGAGGCGCATCAGCATGGCGCCCATCAGGCCGAGACGACGCGCGCTGGCCTGCTGATGTTTAGGCAGTTTCGCCACCACCAGCGACAGGAAAATAATATTATCAATACCCAGAACCACTTCGAGGATGGTCAGCGTGCCCAGCGCCAGCCAGGCGTTGGGATCGGTTATCCACTCAAACATGCGCACACTCAATCTTAAACGAAAAGTAAACGGCGATTATACGCATCCGCTTTGATGAACTTACAGTAAAAAATGACGCGCCAGCAGCGGGGCGGTGAAGCTCTTTTTCAGGTAAAAACCGCGCGGCAGCGTCATAATCGGCTCGCCGTGTTCGCCGATGCCTTCGGTCAACGCCCGGCTGTTGGCGGCTTTTGGCCGGATCTGCAGCCAGGCGCCGTGGCGCGCGGTAATGCGTTCAACCTGACCCAGCACGATCATATCCATCAGCTCCTCCCAGTCCTGGCGCAGCATGCGATCTTCCTCTTCGCTCGGGCTCCACAGCAGCGGTGCGCCGACGCGACGCTGGGCGAGGGGAATTGCGCGATCGCCCTCCACCGGGATCCACAGCACGCGCGCCAGCTTGTGGCGCACGTGGCTCGTCTCCCAGGTCACACCACTGTTGCCGGTCAGCGGCGCCACGCAGACAAAGGTGGTTTCCAGCGGCTTGCCCTGCGCGTCGATAGGGATAGTTTTGAGTTCAATGCCGAGATGGGCGAAATCCTGCTCCGCCTTACTGCCTGCGCTGGCGCCCAGATAGCGCTCCAGCAGCATGCCGACCCAGCCTTTATCGCGTTTCAGATCGGCCGGCATCGGCAGGCTGGCCTGCGCGGCCAGGGTCGCCAGCGACTGGCCCGCCAGCGCATGGGCGCGCGTCAGGAGAACGGCTTCATTTTCGGGCGGGGCAGGCAGCTGAAACATAACGAACACTCTGTTGGTTAAAAAATAGACAGTTTTTCTCCCGCAAACTTTTCCCACAGCGGCGTCAGGAGAAAGGGCGCTGATAATAGCATGATTCCTCATGCTTTTTTAATTGCGCGCCGTGTTGACCTGCCGCAGTCGTACAAGGTTATCCCGGACTGACGGCAATAATGAACAGGATCTTCGCCTGAGTTATCCACAGATCGGTGGGATAACCCCGCTGCACTCGCGCTACTGGTTCCATTTACAGCCTTGACTTTCACATAAAAGGCGCTTTTTTATCCAGTGATGAGCAAGTTTACTGCATTGTCTGTGGATAAAAACGACGTCGCTTGATCTTTAACCAGCTAAAACGCTTTCGCGCCTTCCTCCACAAATGTAGCCATTTTTATTCTGAATAAGAGTCGATTAATTGACTGTTTTTAAACTATAAAAATCAGTTGTCACTATGCGGGGCTGATAACGGACACAAAAGTTTATTCAGCTAATTCCCGTGTTCTGCACAAAGCTATCCACAGAAAACGTGAATAAGATCGCCTCTTTGCCGCCTTAATTGTTTATAACTCGGGTCAATACTGTGAGTTATCCAGGTGCAGCGCCGCGTTCTTCCCCACAATCCAGTGGTTTACCGCCTGTAAGGAGTGTGAAACAATCAGGCTATTCAAATTTAGCTTTGAGGTAGTCCAGTGATCGATGATGATGGCTACCGCCCGAATGTTGGTATCGTAATCTGTAACAGGCAAGGACAAGTGTTGTGGGCCAGGCGCTTTGGACAGCACTCCTGGCAGTTTCCTCAGGGAGGCATCAATCCCGGTGAAACCGCCGAACAGGCGATGTATCGCGAACTGTTCGAAGAAGTCGGTTTACACCGTAAAGATGTTCGAATACTTGCATCTACCCGAAACTGGTTGCGCTACAAATTGCCAAAACGTTTGGTGCGTTGGGACACAAAGCCGGTGTGTATCGGCCAGAAACAAAAGTGGTTTCTTCTGCAGTTGATGAGCAGTGACGCGGATATCAATGTGCAACACAGCAGCACGCCGGAGTTCGACGGCTGGCGCTGGGTGAGCTTCTGGTATCCGGTGCGTCAGGTTGTCTCCTTTAAACGCGACGTTTATCGCCGCGTGATGAAGGAATTCGCTGGCGTGGTAATGTCGATGCAGGAGAGTGCGGGGCAGCAGCGCAGCGCGCCAGCCCATCGACGGAAAAGAGGATAGGCCACGCCCTTATGCTCACTCAGTTGCGCGAAATAGTAGAAAAGGTGGCGGGCGCGCCGCGGCTTAACGACGCGCTCGACATCCTGGTTAATGAGATCTGCCTGGCGATGGACACGGAAGTGTGCTCTGTTTATCTCGCGGATCACGATCACCATTGCTACTACCTGATGGCCACGCGCGGCCTGAAAAAACCGCGCGGGCGCACCGTTACGCTGGCGTTCGACGAAGGGATCGTCGGCCTGGTGGGACGGCTCGCCGAACCCATCAACCTTGCGGATGCGCAAAGCCACCCCAGCTTCAAATATATTCCCGCCGTTAAAGAAGAGCGCTATCGCTCTTTCCTTGGCGTGCCGATCATCAGCCGCCGGCAGCTGCTGGGCGTGCTGGTGGTGCAGCAGCGCGAACATCGACAGTTCGATGAGAGCGAAGAGTCCTTCCTGGTCACGCTGGCGACGCAGATGGCGACCCTGCTGTCGCAGTCGCAGCTCGGCCAGCTGTTCGGCCAGTTCCGCCAGACGCGGGTGCGCGCTATCGCCGCCGCGCCGGGCGTCGCCGTTGCGCCGGGCTGGGTAGACGAAACGCAGCCGCTGCTGGATCAGGTCTCCGCCGCCTCGACGCTCGACGTGCAGCGCGAACGCGAGCGGCTGGTGCTGGCGATGAGCGAAGCCGCCAGCGAATTCCGCCGCTTCAGCAAACGTTTCGCCGCCGGCGTGCAGAAAGAGAGCGCGGCGATCTTCGATCTTTACTCCCACCTGTTGACCGATGCCCGCCTGAAAAAAGATCTGTTCGATGAGATCGAGCAGGGATCGGTCGCCGAATGGGCGGTCAAAAAGGTCATCGAAAAATTCGCCGCCCAGTTCGCCAGCCTGAGCGACAGCTACCTGCGCGAGCGCGCGGGCGATCTGCGCGTGCTGGGCCAGCGCCTGCTGTTTCATCTCGATGACTCGCTGGTCGGTACCAATGCCTGGCCGGAACGTTTTGTGCTGGTGGCCGACGAACTCACCGCCACCACGCTGGCGGAGCTGCCGCACGAGCGGCTGGCGGGCATCGTGGTGCGCGACGGCGCCGCGAACTCGCACGCCGCTATCCTGACGCGCGCCATGGGCATTCCCACGGTGATGGGCGCGGATATCCTGCCCGCGCAGCTCAATAAACGTCTGCTAATCGTCGACGGCTACCGCGGCGAGCTGTTAATCGATCCCGAGCCGGTGCTGGTGCAGGAGTATCAGCGTCTGATCAGCGAAGAGAACGCGCTGAGCAAAATGGCGGAAGGAGTCGTCGATCAGCCGGGCGAGCTGAAAAGCGGCGAGCGCATCCAGGTGATGCTTAACGCTGGCCTCAGCCCGGAGCATGAACAGACGCTCGACAGCTGGGTGGACGGCATCGGCCTCTACCGCACCGAAATTCCCTTTATGCTGCAGAACGGCTTCCCGTCCGAAGAGGAGCAGGTGGCGCAGTATCAGGGCATGCTGCAGCTGTTTCACAACAAGCCGGTCACGCTGCGCACGCTCGACGTCGGCGCCGATAAACAGCTGCCCTATATGCCGATCAGCGAAGAGAATCCTTGCCTCGGCTGGCGCGGCATTCGGCTGACGCTCGATCAGCCGGAAATTTTTCTGGTGCAGGTGCGCGCAATGCTGCGCGCCAACGCCGCCTCCGGCAACCTCAGCATTCTGCTGCCGATGATCAGCCATATCGACGAGATCGACGACGCGGTGCGGCTGATCCAGCGCGCCGGACGCGAGGTAGAGGAGATGCTGGGCTACGTGATCCCGAAGCCGCGCATCGGCGTGATGATCGAAGTGCCGTCGATGCTGTTTATGATCCCGCAGCTGCAGTCGCGCGTCGATTTCGTTTCGGTCGGCACCAACGATCTGACCCAGTATCTGATGGCGGTAGATCGCAACAATACGCGCGTCGCCAACCTCTACGATCCGCTGCATCCCGCTATGCTCCGCGCGCTGCAGGCGATCGCCACCGAAGCCCGTCTGGCGAATCTCGAACTCTGTCTTTGTGGTGAAATGGCGGGCGATCCGATGTGCGTCGCGCTGCTGGTGGGGCTTGGCTATCACCATCTCAGCATGAACGGCAAGAACGTGCCGCGCGTAAAATATCTGCTGCGCCATCTGGATAAAGAAGAGACGCAAAAGCTGAGCGAGCAAGGCCTGAGCGCACACACCGCGTCGGAGGTCCGCCATCTGGTCGCCGCCTTTATGGAGCGACGTGGGCTGGGCGGCCTGATCCGCGGCGGGCGCTAGGCGTTATCCTCGTTTACATTTACGCTGCTCTGTAAAAAACCAGGCTGTGCTATCATGCGCAGCCTTTAACATATCCGCCTGGCGCCCCTTTTTCAGGGCTGAAAATTGAATGGTGAATGATGAATAACGGCTATATCGCATTTCCGCAGTTCGATCCGGTGATCTTCTCAATCGGACCGGTTTCGCTGCACTGGTACGGACTGATGTACCTCGTCGGCTTTATTTTTGCCATGTGGCTGGCGGTGCGCCGCGCCAACAAACCCGGCAGCGGCTGGAAAAAAGAGGAGGTTGAAAACCTGCTCTATGCTGGCTTCCTCGGCGTCTTCCTCGGCGGCCGCATCGGCTACGTGCTTTTCTATAACCTGCCGCTGTTTCTGGACAATCCGCTCTATCTGTTCAAAGTCTGGGATGGCGGCATGTCGTTCCACGGCGGTCTGATCGGCGTTATCGTGGTGATGCTGATCTTCGCGCGCCGCACCAAACGCACCTTTTTCCAGGTCTCTGACTTTATCGCGCCGCTGATCCCGTTCGGCCTCGGCGCAGGCCGTCTCGGCAACTTTATCAACGGCGAACTGTGGGGCCGCGTGGCGCCTGATTTCAAATTCGCCATGCTCTTCCCCGGCTCGCGCAGCGAAGATGTGGCGCTGGCGGCGAATAACCCGGGCTACCAGGATCTGCTGAACACCTACGGCGTGCTGCCGCGTCATCCGTCCCAGCTCTATGAACTGATGCTGGAAGGCGTGGTGCTGTTTATTATTCTCAACCTGTTTATTCGCAAACCGCGTCCGATGGGCAGCGTCTCCGGCCTGTTCCTGATCGGCTACGGCGCGTTTCGCATTATCGTTGAATTCTTCCGTCAGCCGGATGCGCAGCTCGGCCTGTTCGAGGGCGGCGTCAGTATGGGGCAGATCCTCTCCATTCCGATGATCCTGGCGGGCATTATCATGATGGTCTGGGCGTATCGTCGTCGCCCGCAGCAACACACTCGAGAGGTAAAATGAAACAGTATCTGGACCTGATGCAACATGTGCTGAACCACGGCACGCCGAAATCTGACCGTACCGGCACCGGCACGCTGTCGATTTTCGGCCACCAGATGCGTTTCAACCTGCAGGACGGCTTTCCGCTGGTGACCACGAAAAAAGTGCATCTGCGCTCAATCATTCACGAGCTGCTTTGGTTTCTGAAAGGCGAGACCAATATCCGCTATCTGAAAGAGAACAAGGTCACTATCTGGGACGAGTGGGCGGATGAAAACGGCGACCTTGGTCCGGTTTACGGCAAACAGTGGCGCAGCTGGGGTAGCGCGCGCGGCGAAGAGATCGACCAGATTGCGAAGGTTATCGAGCAGCTGAAACGCGATCCCGATTCGCGCCGTATTATCGTCTCGGCGTGGAACGTCGGCGAGCTGGACGAGATGGCGCTGGCGCCGTGCCACGCGTTCTTCCAGTTCTACGTGGCGGACGGCAAACTCTCCTGCCAGCTCTATCAGCGCTCCTGCGATATCTTCCTTGGCCTGCCGTTCAATATCGCCAGCTACGCGCTGCTGGTGCATATGGTGGCGCAGCAGTGCGATCTGCAGGTCGGCGATTTCGTCTGGACCGGCGGCGACACGCACCTCTACAGCAACCATCTGGAGCAGGCGCGCCTGCAGCTGACGCGCGAGCCGCGCGCGCTGCCGAAGCTGGTGATTAAACGCAAGCCCGACTCGATCTTCGACTACTGCTTCGAGGATTTCGAGATCGAAGGCTACGATCCTCATCCCGCCATTAAGGCGCCGGTCGCGGTGTAACCTTCCGACCTGCGGTAACAAAGCCCCGGCGTAGCCCTGCTCGCCGGGGCTTTTTTTATCCAGCTTTTGCGCCTTCTGCCCTATTTCTTTGCGGCTGTCTGCAACACGCCCATTTTTGCTGGAAAGCGGCGCGCATGCCCGGTCAGCGCCGCTGGCGACGGCGCGCGTGGCGCGGCAGAGTAGCGTCATGAAAAAGAGAACAGACCAGGGCTTTACGCTGCCGGAACTGCTGTTGGTGCTGGTTATCGTCGGCATCCTCAGCCTCGGCGCGCTGCAGGGCTGGCAGCGCTGGCAGCAGCGACAGCAGCTGCGCGAGACCGCGCAACAGCTGCAGGGCTTTTTACAGCGGCTGCGCGCCCAGGCCAACTGGCAGAACCAGAATCGCGCGCTCTGGCTGATACCGGGCGAGCGCGGCTGTGTGGGCAGCGGCCCGAAACCTGACGGCGGCTGCGCGCGCGGCGGGCGGCTGCGGTTCGTCGCGCCTTATCCCGGCGTTAGCCTGACCGCGCTGCGCGGCGAGCCGGGCTTTTACGGCCGCCGCAGCATGGCGAAGGCGGGCAGCCTGGAGTTCGGCAACGCCAGCGGCCGGCTGCGGCTGATTATCTCCGCGCGCGCCCGCATTCGTCTCTGCCAGCCGGAGGAGCAGGGATGCGACTGAAGAGGGCGGGATTCAGCCTGCTGGAGATGCTGGTGGCGATGGCCGTCAGCGCCGTGCTGATGCTGAGCGCAGGACGCTTTTTACCGCTGCTAATCGGAGAGAGTTTGCGCCTGCAGCAGCGCGTTCAGCTGCGGGAAGATCTGCAGCAGCTGATGCAGACGCTGGAGAAAGCGGTGCGCCGCGCCGGCTACTGCAACGGCGAGTGCGGCGGGACGGCGCTCAGCCTCTCCTCTGGCTGCCTGCTGCTGCGCTGGGACGACAACAGCAACGGGAAATGGGAAGGCGTGAGCCACAGCGAAAGCGATTACTACGGCTTTCGGCTGCGGCAAAAGCAGCTGGAAACCCAGCGCGGCGTGGACGGCTGCGGCGGCACCGGCTGGGAACGTCTGACCGATCCCGCCTTTCTCACTATTGAGCAGTTCAGCATCGAACGCACGGGCGCGCTGGTTAAGCTGCGGCTGGCCGGTCGCGCCGGTCGCTGGCTGGAAACGCTGGAGAGCTGGATCGAGGGCGAAAATCTGTGAATCAACAAGGCAACAGCGCGCTGGGTATGGTGCTGACGATCCTGCTGGCAGGCAGCCTGACGCTGCACGCCAGCCGGGAACGGCTGGAGCAGGGGATGTCGCTGGTGGCCGACGAGCGGCAACACTATCGCGATTTCTGGGCGGCGCAGTCGGCGCTGCAGTGGGGGCTGACGCTGAGCTGGACGACGCCGCAGGACTGTCAGCAGGCGCCAGAGCAGGGCTGGCAAAGCTGTTTGCAGAAGGTAAGCGATGAACGAGCGTTACTTACAGGCCGCGCGGCGGCGAGCGACCTGGCGCTGCGGCGCTGGGTGGCGAGGGAAGGCGAGCGGATCAGGCCGCTGCCGCACGGCTGGATCGACTACTGCCCGCTGGCGGCGGCAGCGCTCTGCCTGTAGGCAGCGCGGGTTCAGCCTGCCGGAAGCGCTGTTCGCGCTGCTGCTGCTGGCGACAAGCGTCAGCGCGCTGCTGCAGTATCACCGCGCTCTGACGCAGGGCTTCAACCAGCAGTGGCAGCAGCGCGTGGCGGCGCGCGTCGCCGCGCAGCGTCTGATGGGCCACGAGGTTGCGGGCTGGCGCACCTCGCTCCAGCGCAGCGGCGCCGTCTCGACCTGCACGCTGGAGCGCGCCGAGGTCAGCGGACCTTACGAGGCGCGCGCCATGCTGACGCGTTTACGTTGCTGAGAGGCAAAAGCGCCCCCACGCTATGGGCAACCCCGGCGATACGCGGTAGAGTGACCAGTCTGCCGCTTTGCCGCGCCAGACAGTGTCACCACAGGAGTTTTCATGTTTCACGTTTATCACTCAAACCAGCTCGATGTTCTGAAGATTCTCGCGGCAGCGGTGATAGAACATGACCCTCTTAGCGATCCCTTCGCCGCTGAAACCGTGCTGGTGCAGAGTCCCGGCATGGCGCAGTGGCTGCAGATGGAGCTGGCGCACACCTTCGGCATCGCCGCTAATATCGACTTTCCGCTTCCCGCCTCCTTTATCTGGGATATGTTCGTGCGCGTGCTGCCGGATATTCCCGCCGAAAGCGCCTTTACCAAAGCCAGCATGAGCTGGAAGCTGATGCATCGCCTGCCGACGCTGCTGACCGAAGAGGCCTTTGTTTCGCTGCGCCACTATCTGCATGACGACAGCGATAAGCGCAAGCTGTTCCAGCTCTGCTCACGCGTTGCCGATCTCTTTGACCAGTATCTGGTCTATCGCGCCGACTGGCTGAATCGCTGGGAGCAGGGCGAGCTGGTAGAGGGACTGGGCGATGCGCAGCTGTGGCAGTCGGCGCTCTGGCGCGATCTGGTGGCCTACACCGAGGCGCTGGGACAGCCGAAATGGCACCGCGCCAATCTCTACGCGCGCTTTATTCACACGCTGGAGCGAGCCGAGCATGCGCCGCCCAGCCTGCCAAAGCGCGTCTTTATCTGCGGCATCTCCGCCTTGCCGCCGGTCTATCTCCAGGCGCTGCAGGCGCTGGGCCGCCATATCGATATTCATCTGCTGTTTACCAATCCCTGTCGCGATTACTGGGGCGATATTCAGGATTACGCCTTCCTGGCGAAGCTGCAGAGCCGCCAGCGGCGTCGCCTCGACAGCGAAGAGGCGCGCGATCTCTTCAGCGATCCGCTCGACGCGCCCGCGCGTTTCAACGCGGAAGGGGAACAGCAGCTCAGCAACCCGCTGCTGGCCTCCTGGGGCAAGCTGGGCCGCGACAACCTTTTCCTGCTGAGTCAGATGGACGAGGCGGATGACGTTGACGCCTTCGTCGAGGTCGAGGAAGACAACCTGCTGCACGCCATGCAGCACGATCTGCTGCACCTGCAGGATAACGCGGTGCTGGGGCTGAACGCGGAAGAGCTCGCCTGGAGCGGCAGCAAGCGTCTGCTCGATCCCGACGATCGGTCGATTAGCGTGCAGATCTGCCACAGCGCCCAGCGCGAAGTGGAAGTGCTGCAGGATCATTTGCTGGCGATGATGGAGGCGGATCCCACGCTCAAACCGCGCGATGTTATCGTGATGGTGGCCGATATCGACAGCTACGCTCCCTTTATTCAGGCGGTCTTCGCTAACGCGCCTGCCGATCGCTACCTGCCGTTCTCTATCTCCGATCGCCGCGCCAGCCAGGCGCATCCGGCGATCTTCGCCTTTCTCAGCCTGCTGGCGCTGCCGGACAGCCGCTTTGCGGCGGAAGATGTGCTGGCGCTGCTGGAGGTGCCAGCGCTGGCGAACCGTTTTTCGGTGGATGAGAGCGGCCTGCGCCTGCTGCGCCGCTGGGTGGACGAGTCGGGCGTGCGCTGGGGACTGGACGACGACAGCGCCGAAGCGCTGGCGCTGCCGGTCACCGGCCAGCACACCTGGCGCTTCGGCCTGGAGCGCATGCTGCTGGGTTATGCGATGGAGAGCCATCACGGCGACTGGCAGGGCATTCTGCCCTACGACGAGTCGAGCGGCCTGGTCGGCGAGCTGGCCGGACACCTGGCGGAGCTGCTGATGCGGCTGAACCACTGGCGCGCGCGGCTCAGCGAATCCCGTCCGCTGGAGGGGTGGCTGCCGCTTTGTCGGGAGATGATCAACGACTTCTTCCACGGCGACGCCGAAGCGGAAGCCGCGCTGCTGCTGGTTGAGGAACAGTGGAAACAGCTGATCGAATATGGCCAGGCGGCGCGTTATGAGGCGGCTATTCCGGTGACGCTGCTGCGCGACGATCTGCGCGCGCGTCTCGATCAGCAGCGTATCAGCCAGCGCTTTCTCGCCGGTCAGATTAACTTCTGCACGCTGATGCCGATGCGATCGATTCCCTTCCGCGTGGTCTGCCTGCTTGGCATGAACGACGGCGTTTATCCCCGCACGCTGCCGGCGCCGGGCTTCGACCTGATGCAGCAGCAGACGCGCAAAGGCGATCGCAGCCGACGCGACGACGACCGCTACCTGTTTCTCGAGGCGCTGCTTTCGGCGCAGGATCGGCTCTATATCAGCTATATCGGCCGCGCAATTCAGGATAATACGGAACGCTATCCCTCAGTGCTGGTCACAGAGCTGCTGGATTACATCGGCCAGAGCTTCTGTCTGCCCGGCGACGAGGCGAAGGAGCTGGATGAGAGCGCGCAGCGCGTACAGCATCATATTCAGCATCTTCACAGCCGCATGCCGTTCGCCGCCGAGAATTTTCACCCGCAGTCGCGCTGCCACAGCTTTGCGCGCGAATGGCTGCCCGCCGCGCAGGGGAAAGGCGAGGCGCAGCCCGACTTTGTGCAGCCGCTGCCGCTGCCGGAGATAGAATCGGTCTCCTGCGAGCAGTTCCTGCGCTTCTGGCGGCATCCGGTGCGCGCCTGGTTTCACCAGCGGCTCGGCGTCGCCTTCTGGCTGGAAGAGACGGAGCTGTCGGACAACGAGCCTTTCGCGCTCGACAGTCTGGAGCGCTACCAGATCAACGCCGAGCTGCTGAACGCGCTGGTGGAGGGCGAAGATACGCAGCGTCTTTACGCTCTGCATCGCGCCGCAGGCAACCTGCCTTACGGCGCGTTCGGCGAGCTGTTCTGGCAGGCGCAGCAGGAGGAGATGCAGGAGGTGGCGGCGGCGGTGGTCGAGCAGCGCAGCGAAGGCGACAGCTGGGAAGTCGCTCTGCCGCTCGGCGGCGTCACGCTGACCGGATGGCTGACGCAGGTCCAGCGCGACGGCCTGCTGCGCTGGCGTCCAGGGGTGCTGAACATGAACGACGGCCTGCTGCTCTGGCTGGAGCACCTTATCTACTGCGCGCTGGGCGGCGACGGGGAAAGCCGCATGGTGGGCAGAGAAAACAGCCGCTGGCGCTTTGCGGCGGTGGCGCAGCCGGAAGCGGAGGCGATGCTGACGCGCTATATGCAGGGCTATCAGCAAGGCATGTCGCAACCGCTGCTGCTGCTCAACAAGAGCGGCGGCGCCTGGCTGACGGCGAGTTACGACAAAAAAACGCGGCAGCTGCTGCTGGATGAGGCGACCCAGGTCAAGGCGCGCAATCGCCTGCTGCAGGCCTGGACGGGGGGCTATCAGCAGGAAGGCGAGGGCGGCGATCCCTACCTGCAGCGGCTCTGCCGCGTATTGAACGAGGCGCAGATAGCGCAAATCACCGAGGCTGCGCAGCGCTGGTATCTGCCGGTGTTGCAGGCTCACCTGGATGATGAATAGCAAGCGGCGCGACGAGCTCTGACGCGTCGACGCCCGATAACAAGGTATGTCAGTTTGCACCATTTTCGGCTGCGCCTGCCTGGCAGCGCAGTTTCAAGGGTAACAGAAGGGGTTTACATGCGTAGATACGCTCGCTGGATAGCGGCGCTGATGTTGAGCCTGGCGGCCTGCGCCACGCTGGCGCAAGCCGAGACGGGCTGGAGGCCGGTCAATGAAACCATTCGCAAAAGCGAAAAAGATACGCGCCAGTATCAGGCCATCAGGCTCGATAACGGCCTGACCGTGCTGCTGGTTTCCGACGCGCAGGCGCCGAAGTCGCTGGCGGCGCTTACGCTGCCTATCGGCTCGCTGGACGATCCGGATCGGCAGCTCGGGCTGGCGCACTTTCTCGAGCATATGGTGCTGATGGGATCGCAGCGTTATCCACAGCCGGATAATCTGGCGGAGTTCCTGAAAAAACATGGCGGCAGCCACAACGCCAGCACCGCTTCCTACCGCACCGCCTTTTACCTTGAGGTGGAGAACGATGCGCTGGAGCCGGCGGTGGATCGTATGGCGGACGCGCTGGCCGCGCCGCTGCTCGATCCGGTCAACGCCGATCGCGAACGCAACGCCGTTAACGCCGAGCTGACGATGGCGCGCTCGCGCGACGGTCTGCGTATGGCCCAGGTCGGCGCGGAGACGCTTAATCCGGCGCATCCCGGCTCGCGCTTCTCCGGCGGCAACCTCGACACGCTGAAGGATAAGCCGGACAGCAAGCTGCTCGACGCGCTGTCGACGTTCTACCATACCCACTACTCCGCCAACCTGATGAAGGCGGTGCTCTACAGCAATAAACCGCTGCCGGAGATGGCGCAGATCGCCGCCAACACCTTTGGCCGCATCGCGAATCACGACGCGACGGTTCCCGCTATCGACGTGCCTGTGGTGACCGAGGCGCAGCAGGGCATCGTGATCCACTACGTTCCGGCGCAGCCGCGCAAGCAGCTGAAGATTGAGTTCCGCATCGCTAATAACAGCGATCGCTTCCGCAGCAAGACCGATACGCTGATCGGCTACCTGATCGGCAACCGCAGCAAAAACACTCTGGCCGACTGGCTGCAAAGGCAGGGGCTGGCGGACGGCGTCAATGCCGGCGCCGATCCGATGAGCGAGCGCAGCAGCGGGGTGTTCGCCATTACCGCCTCGCTCACCGACAAAGGACTGGCGCAGCGCGACGAGGTGGTGGCGGCGATTTTCAGCTACATCGCCATGCTGCGCGAGCAGGGCATCGACAAGCGCTACTTTGACGAAGTGTCGCACGTGCTGGCGCTCGATTTTCGCTATCCCTCACTGACGCGCGATATGGATTACATCGAGTGGCTGGCGGACACCATGCTGCGCGTGCCGGTAGAGCATACGCTGGACGCGCCATACCTGGCTGACGACTATGATGCCGCCGCCATTAAAGCGCGCCTCGACGAGATGACGCCGCAGCATGCGCGCATCTGGTATATCAGTCCGCAGGAGCCGCACAACAAAGAGGCCTACTTCGTTAACGCGCCCTATCAGGTCGATCGCATCAGCGACCAGACCTTTGCCGACTGGCGCCAGCGCGCCAGCCAGATCCAGCTGTCGATGCCGACGCTGAACCCCTATATTCCTGACGATTTCACCCTGATCCCGCAGGATGGCAAAAGCTACAGCCATCCGGTCGCGCTGCCCAACGACTTCGGCATGCCGATCTACTGGATGCCGAGCCGTTTTTACGCCAGCGAGCCGAAAGCCTCGGTAACGCTGGCGCTGCGCAACCAGCACGCCATCAGCGACGCGCGCCAGCAGGTGCTGTTTGGCCTCAACGACTATCTCTCCAGCCTGGCGCTGGATGAGCTTAACTCGCAGGCGTCGGTTGGCGGCATCAGCTTCTCCACCAGCGAAAACGACGGGCTGGTCTTCAGCGCCAGCGGCTTTACCCAGCGGCTGCCGACGCTGCTGAAAAAACTGGTCGAAGGCTATGCCACCTTTCAGCCTACGCCGCAGCAGCTGGAGCAGGCAAAATCCTGGTATCTCGATCAGCTGGACGCGGCGGACAAAGGCAAGGCGTTCGAACTGGCGATCCAGCCGATGCAGATGCTGTCGCAGCTCCCCTATACGCAGCGCGAGACGCGCCGCGCGCTGGTAAAGGCGATCGCCCTCGACGAGGTAGTGGCGTATCGCGACAATCTGATCCATCATGCGACGCCTGAACTGCTGGCGGTGGGCAACCTCAGCGCCGAAAGCGTGACCCAGCTTGGCCGCGAGCTGAAGCAGCAGATGCAGACGCAGGGCACGCAGCGCTGGCGCAGCAACTACGTCTCTTTCGCTAAGCCGGTAAAAGCCAACCTGCAAAAAGCGGGCAGCAGTACCGATTCGGCGCTGGCGGCGCTCTATGTGCCGCTCGGCTACGACGAATATCAGGGCATGGCGAACAGTTCGATGCTGAGCCAGATCGTGCAGCCCTGGTTCTACAACCAGCTGCGTACCGAAGAGCAACTGGGCTATGCGGTGTTCGCTTTCCAGATGCCGATCGGCCGTCAGTGGGGCATCGGCTTCCTGCTGCAGAGCAACAGCAAGCAGCCCGCCTATCTGCTACAGCGCTATCAGGCCTTCTACCCGCAGGCAGAGAAGCGGCTGCGCGCCATGCCGCAGGAGGACTTCGCGCAGTATCAGCAGGCGATGATCAATCAACTGAAGCAGCGGCCGCAGACCCTTGACGAAGAGGCATCGCGCTATAGCCGCGACTTCGATCGCCAGAACTACGCCTTCGATACGCGGCAGAAGGTTATCGCGCAGATCCAGCAGCTGACGCCGGACGCGCTGGCGGACTTCTTCCAGCGCGCCGTACTGCAGAAAAAGGGCATGGCGATGACGTCGCAGATTGCTGGCAACAGCGCGGATAAAGCGGCCTTTGCCCAGCTGCCCGGCTGGAAAACCTGGAATGAGGTGGCGAAACTGCAGCAGTCGCTACCGGTTAAGAGTGAGACGCAATGAGTTACCCTGAATCGCTGAATCCGTTGACGCTGCCGCTGCGCGGCGAGCGTCTGATCGAGGCTTCGGCGGGCACCGGCAAAACCTTTACCATCGGCGTGCTCTATCTGCGCCTGCTGTTAGGGTTGGGCGGCGAAAACAGCTACAGCCGTCCGCTGTCGGTGGAAGAAATACTGGTGGTGACCTTTACCGAGGCCGCCACCGCTGAACTGCGCGGGCGCATTCGCGAAAATATCCACGAGCTGCGCCTGGCCTGCGTGCGCGGCGCGAGCAGCAACCCGATGCTGGCGCTTCTGCTGGAGCAGATTGACGATCTCTCACAGGCCGCTTCGCTGCTGCTGGCGGCAGAGCGTCAGATGGACGAGGCGGCGATCTTCACCATTCACGGCTTCTGCCAGCGCATGCTTAACCTGAACGCCTTTGAGTCCGGCATGCTGTTCGAGCAGGAGCTGATAGAGGATGAGGCGGCGCTGTTTAAGCAGGCGACGGCGGATTTCTGGCGACGCCACTGCTATCCGCTGACGCTGGATGTGGCGCGCGCCATCGTCGCCGAGTGGAACGGGCCGGAAAGCCTGCTGACGACGCTGCGGCCCTGGCTGCAGGGCGAATCGCCGCGGCTGAAGCGGCCGCCGACCGACGATGAAACCCTGGCGACGCGCCACGCCGCCAACCTGGCGCGCATCAGCGAGATGAAGCGCCAGTGGCAGGCGGTGAGCGACGAAGTCGAAGGCATTGTCAGCCAGTCCGGCGTGGATAAGCACAGCTACAGCAGCAAATATCTGCCGCTCTGGGTGGCGAAAATCACCCAGTGGGCCAACAGCGAAACAACCGACTATCTCTTTCCGAAAGAGCTGGAGCGTTTCGCCCAGCGCGTGCTGGTGGAGAAGACCAAAAAAGGCGAGCCGCCGCAGCATCCGCTGTTCCAGGCGGTAGAGGCGTTTCTCGCCGAGCCGCTGTCGCTGCGCGATCTGGTTATCGCCCGCGCGCTGGTGGAAGTGCGCGACGCGGTGCGTAAAGAGAAGCGCCTGCGCGCGCTGCTTGGCTTCGACGATCTGCTGAGCCGTCTCGACGAGGCGCTGCAGCAGCCGGGCGGCGCGCTGCTTGCCGACACTATTCGCGCCCGCTATCCGGTGGCGCTGATTGACGAATTTCAGGATACCGATCCGCAGCAGTATCGTATTTTCCGCACGCTCTATCTTAATCAACCCGAGCTGGCGCTGCTGCTGATCGGCGACCCCAAACAGGCGATCTACGCCTTTCGCGGCGCCGATATCTTTACCTATTTGCGCGCCCGCAGCGAGGTCGCCGCGCACTATACGCTCGATACCAACTGGCGATCGTCGCCGGGCATGGTGCAGAGCGTGAACCGTCTTTTCGCCCGCATGGCGTCGCCTTTTCTCTTCGAGGCGATTCCGTTTCTGCCGGTTCATCCCGCCGCGCCGAATCAGCAGCTGACGCTGCTGAAAGATGCGCAGCCGCAGCCGGCGCTGCGCTTCTGGCTGCAGCCTGGCGACGGCGTCGGCGTCAGCGACTATCAGCAGTTTATGGCGCAGCAGTGCGCCGCCGATATCAGCCGCTGGCTGGTCGCCGGCCAGCAGGGGCGCGCGCTGCTGGGCAAAGGCGATAATCTGCGGCCGGTGCAGGCGTCCGATATTACCGTGCTGGTGCGCAGCCGCAACGAGGCGGGACTGATCCGCGACGCGCTGAACGGCCTCTCGATTCCGTCGGTTTATCTCTCTAACCGCGACAGCGTCTATACCACGCCCGAAGCGCGCGAGCTGCTGTGGCTGCTGCAGGCGGTGCAGGCGCCGGAGCAGGAGCGTCTGCTGCGCAGCGCGCTGGCCACCTCCATCTTCGCTATCGACGCCGCCTCGCTGGATACGCTGAGCCAGAACGAGCGCGAGTGGGATGCGCTGGTCGAGCAGTTTGCCGGCTGGCAGCAGCTCTGGCACCAGCGCGGCGTGTTGCCGATGCTGCGCGACGTCATGAATCAGCGGCAGCTGGCGGAAAATATGCTCGCCTCAGAGAACGGCGAGCGCAGGCTCACCGACCTGATGCATCTGGGCGAGCTGCTGCAGGAGGCGTCGACACACCTCGACAGCCCGCATGCGCTGGTGCGCTTTCTCGCCCAGCAGATCGCCCGGCCCAATAGCCAGTCGGCGGAGCAGCAGCTGCGGCTCGAGAGCGATCGCCACCTGGTGCAGATTGTCACTATCCACAAATCCAAAGGATTGCAGTATCCGCTGGTGTGGCTGCCTTTCGCCGCCGGCTTTCGCGAGGCGGCCAGCGCGCTCTATCACGATCGGGAGAGCTTCGCGACGCTGCTCGACGTGCAGGGCGACGAAGAGAGCCTGGCGCTGGCGGAGCAGGAGCGTCTGGCGGAAGATCTGCGCCTGCTCTACGTCGCCTTAACGCGCTCGGTATTTCACTGCAGCGTCGGCATTGCGCCGCTGTTTAAGGGCGCGCGCAAAAAAGAGGGCGACAGCGATCTGCACAAGAGCGCGCTGGGCTATCTGGTGCAGCAGGGCGAGAGCGGCGACGCCGACCGCCTGCGCGCCTGCCTGGCGACGCTGGCGGATGCGGACACCGAGGTGCTGCGCGACGATCTGATCCCCGGCGAAAACTGGCGCGAACAGGCGCAGCCCGACGATGCGCTCAGCAGTCGTCAGGTGACGCGCGATCTGCGCGACGCCTGGCGCGTCACCAGCTATTCCGGGCTTCAGCAGCACAGCAGTTCGCCGCTGCTGGAGGCGATGCCCACCTTCGATATCGACGCCGCGGGCGAAGAGGGCGGCGAGGCGGAGAGCGCCCTGACGCCGCATCACTTTCCGCGCGGCGCCGCGCCGGGCACCTTTCTGCACGGCCTGTTTGAATCACTCGATTTTACCCGGCCGCCTGACAGGGCGTTGCTGGAAACAGAGCTGGAGCAGAACGGCTATCCGCCGCACTGGCTGCCGGTGCTGGAAGCCTGGATCGCGCGCGTGCTGCATACGCCGCTTAATCGCGACGGCCTGACGCTGGGCGCGCTGCAGAATCAGGACCGGCTGGTGGAGATGGCTTTTTATCTGCCGCTGGAGCGCATGCTGAACGCTTCGGAGCTGGATGCGCTGATGCGCCAGCACGATGCGCTGTCGGCGCGCGCGCCGAAGCTGGAGTTCCAACAGGTGCAGGGCATGCTGAAGGGCTTTATCGATCTGGTGTTTCGCTGGAACGGTCAATATTATCTGCTGGATTACAAATCCAACTGGCTCGGGGAGAGCGAAGCGGCCTATACCCCGCAGGCGATGGCGCAGGCGATGGTGGATCACCGCTACGATTTGCAGTACCAGCTCTACACGCTGGCGCTGCACCGCTATCTGCAGCATCGCCTGCCCGATTACGATTATCAGCGCCACTTTGGCGGCGTGTTTTATCTGTTTTTACGCGGCGTCGATGGCAGTTCGCCGCAAAACGGCATCCTTACCGCGCGTCCGTCGGCCTCTTTCGTCGCCGGACTGGACGCGCTGTTTCGTCGCCCGAAAGAGGAGGAAGTATGACGGAAATCGTGTCATTGCTCGATCAGGCGGTAGAGAAACGTCTGCTGCGCTCGCTCGATCTTCAGTTCGCGCGGCTGCTGGCCGACGCCTCGCAGCCGGCATGGCTGCTGGCGGCCGCCTGCGTCAGCGCCGAAGCGGGCGATGGTCACGTCTGCCTGCCGCTGGCGCACCTGACTCCCGATATGCTGTTCGCCGGACGTCATCCCGAACTGGCGCAGGCGCTGTGGCGCGCAGCGGGCGCGCCGTCGTGCTGGAAAACGGCGCTCGCCGGCTGGCCTGCGCTGAGCGACGGCGGCATCGCCACGCCGCTGGTGCTCAATCATGAAAGGCTCTATCTGCATCGCCTGTGGCAAAGCGAAGGCCGGGTGGCGCACTTTTTCACCCGGCAGGCGGAGATGGCGGAGATGGATATCGCAGCCGCACAGAGCGTGCTGAGCGCGCTGTTCGGCGATCGGCCCGACGACTGGCAAAAAATCGCCGCCGCCGTGGCGCTGACGCGCAAAACCGCCGTGATTTCCGGCGGTCCCGGCACCGGAAAAACCACCACCGTGGCGAAGCTGCTGGCGGCGTTGATCCGCCTCAGCCGCAGTAATCTGCGCATCCAGCTGGCGGCGCCGACCGGCAAAGCGGCGGCGCGCCTCACCGAATCCCTCGGCCAGGCGCTGCAGGCGCTGTCGGTCAGCGACGAAGAGCGGGCGCGTTTTCCCAGCGAAGCGACGACGCTGCACCGTCTGCTGGGCGCGCAGCCCGATACGCAGCGGCTGCGCTATCACGCCGCCAACCGGCTTCATCTTGACGTGCTGGTTGTGGACGAAGCCTCTATGGTCGATCTTCCGATGATGGCGAAGCTGATCGCCGCGCTGCCGGATCATGCGCGCGTGATTTTCCTCGGCGATCGCGATCAGCTGGCGTCGGTAGAAGCGGGCGCGGTGCTGGGCGATATCTGCCGCTGCGCGGAAACGGGCTACAGCCTGTCGCGCGCGCAGCAGCTCGCGGCGCTGACCCAGTGCGCCCTCGACGGCGCGGATGACGCGCGCGCGCCCGACGTGCGCGACAGCATCTGTCTGCTGCGCAAAAGCTACCGCTTTGATGCGGCGTCGGGCATCGGCCAGCTGGCGCGGGCGGTCAATCTCGGCGACGCGCGCGCCGTCGAGTCGGTGATTAACGCCGCCTTTGAGGATATCGATTTTCAAGCGCTGCAGAGCGGCGAGGCCTATCAGGCGATGCTCGACGCCGTCGCGGAAGGCTACCGGCCTTTCCTGAAGCTCGTGCAGTCGCGCGCGCCGGTGGAGGAGATTCTGCTGGCCTTCAGCCGCTATCAGCTGCTTTGCGCCCTGCGCGACGGACCGTTCGGCGTACAGGGTCTGAACCAGCGCATCGAGCAGCGCCTGGTGCAGCTACAGCGCATTCGGCGGCCGGCGATCGGCAGCCGCTGGTATGCGGGACGTCCGGTGATGGTGACGCGCAACGACAGCGCGCTGGGGCTGTTCAACGGCGATATCGGCATTACCCTGCGCGATGCGGAAAACCAGCTGAAGGTCTTTTTCCCGCTGCCGGACGGGTCGGTGAAGGCGGTGCAGCCGAGTCGTCTGCCGCCGCACGATACCGCCTGGGCGATGACGGTGCATAAGTCGCAGGGATCGGAGTTCGAGCATACCGCGCTGGTGATGCCGGCGCAGTTCTCGCCGGTGCTGACGCGCGAGCTGGTCTACACCGCGATTACCCGCGCGCGCAAGCGGCTGACGCTCTACAGCGAACCCGCGGTGTTTCAGCGCGCGGTGCAGCTGCAAACCCAGCGCCGCAGCGGGCTGGTGGAAAGGTTAAGTCTGGTATAAAGGACGCATCAGGAGCGAACGCGGGCGGCATGGGCCGTTACGCAAAGTCGCTTGCGCATCCTTGCCCGCTCGGCCTGCGCCATCCCTGGCGCAGGACGCTTTGCTCCACGGCCCATGCCGCCCGCGCATCAGCGACGGTGCCGTCTGAAAGATGAGCCGGCTGGCCTGACTCAGGTCAGGTCCGCCATCAGCACTTTTGAGCGCCGCTGGTAGTTGTACATCTGCTTTTTACTCTCCGGCAGCGACTCGATATCCACCGGCGTAAAGCCGCGCTCCTGAAACCAGTGAATGCTGCGCGTCGTCAGCACGAACAGCTTCTCCAGCCCCATCTGTCGCGCCTGTAGCGCCACGCGCTGCAGCAGCATCTCGCCGCGCGACGAGCTGCGATAGTCAGGATGCACCGCCACGCAGGCCATCTCGCCGATTTTCTCATCCATAAAGGGGTAGAGCGCCGCGCAGGCGATAGTGAGGTTGTCGCGAATAATAATGGTGAACTTGTCGATCTCCATCTCCAGCTGCTCGCGCGAGCGACGCACCAGAATACCCTGCTGCTCCAGCGGGCGAATAAGCTCCAGAATGCCGCCGATATCGTTAATGGTGGCGCGGCGGATCTGCTCGCTCGACTCCATCACGATCTGCGTGCCGATACCGTCGCGCGAGAAGAGCTCCTGCAGCAGCGCGCCATCTTCCTGATAGCTAATCAGATGGCTGCGGCGCACGCCGCTGCGGCAGGCCTTCACCGCGCCGCGCAGGAAGCGCACCGTGCCGGAAAGGTAGTCGCCGTCGCTCTCCATCTCGTCGATGCGCGCCTGCGCGTCGTTCGGGAACAGCTCAGAGATAATGGTGCCGTCGCGGCGGGTCACGCCCTGCTCGGAGCAGAAGCCGATCATCTTTTCCGCCTTCAGCTTAATCGCCAGCTGGGTGGCGACCTCTTCCGACGTCAGATTAAAACTTTCGCCGGTCACGGAGACCGCCACCGGACCGAGCAGCACAATCGCATCGTTATCCAGCTGCCGATGAATCGCCTCTTCGTCGATGCGGCGAATGCGCCCGCTGTGGCAATAGTCGACGCCGTCGTCCACGCCCAGCGGCTGCGCGATAATAAAGTTGCCGCTGACCACGTTGATATGCGCGCCCTGCAGCGGCGTGTTATTCAGGCTCATTGAGAGTCGCGCCGTGATGTCGAGCTGCAGCCGTCCCGCCGCCTGCTTTACCAGCTCCAGCGACTGCGCGTCGGTCACGCGGGTGTATTTGTGGTAAACCGGCTCCAGCTGGTTCACCGCCAGGCTGGCGTCGATCTGCGGACGCGCGCCATAGACCACCACCAGGCGAATGCCGAGACTGTGCAGCAGGCCGATATCGTTAACGATGCTGTTGAAATTCTCGTGCTCGATCGCTTCGCCGCCCAGCATGATGACAAAGGTCTTGTCCCGGTGGGCATTGATATAGGGAACGGTGTGGCGAAAACCCTGAACCAGCTCAGTACTACGTTCCTTCACGGCAAACCTCAATGAATGATTATTCGTAATTTTTGTATTTTTATTCTTTTAGAGCGCTATTTGCAAGCGTTAAACCTGACGTAAATTTACGTTTTTTCGGGTGCGCTCGCTGCTAAGAGACTGCATTATTTGGCTTTTCCTGGATGACTTCGCCAAAGGGATGGGCTAAAGTTTTCAGCGCCGTTTATTAAAGTGGCGCTTTTTTAGACAGAACAGAGCAGCTGGAGCGGCATGTCAGAATCAAATCCCCTAATTTCCCGCAGAAGGCTCCTGCAGGGAACCGGCGCATTATTGCTGCTGAGCGTCAGCCGCACAGGCCTGGCGGCAAAAAACCATATCGTCGCGGTACGCATCTGGCCATCTTCGACCTATTCGCGCATGACGCTGGAGTCCAGCGTGCCGCTTCACTATAAGCAGTTCGCGCTTTCGCATCCGGATCGGCTGGTTATCGATATCGAGAATATGCATCTTAATCCGGTACTGAAGGGCGTCGACAAGCTGGTGCGCGTCAACGATCCCTTTATTAAAAACGCGCGGGTCGGGCAGTTCGACGCCAATACCGTGCGTATCGTGCTGGAGCTGAAACGCAACGTCGCGCCGAAAACCTTTACCCTGGCGCCGGTGGCCGGCATCAAACACCGGCTGGTGGTGGATCTCTATCCGAGCCAGGAGAGCGCTGAAGACGATCCGCTGCTGGCGCTGCTCAAGGATTACAATAAGGGCGATCTGGAGCGTAACGAGCCGGCGAGCGCGCCGCTGCCCGGCAAGGCGGGGCGCGATCGGCCGATGATCGTGATGATCGATCCAGGACACGGCGGCGAAGATCCCGGCGCGCACGGCAAATATAAAACGCGTGAAAAAGATATCGTGCTGAAGATGGGGCGACGGCTCAAGGCGCTGATCGACAAAGAGCCGAATATGAAGGCTTATATGACGCGCAACGAAGATGTGTTTATTCCGCTGCGGGTTCGGGTGGCGAAAGCGCGCAAGCAGCGCGCCGATCTCTTCGTCTCAATACACGCCGACGCTTTTACCAGCCGCAGCGCGCGCGGCTCCTCGGTGTTCGCGCTCTCCACCAAAGGCGCCACCTCGGCGGCGGCGCGTTTCCTGGCGCAAACGCAGAACGAATCGGATCTTATCGGCGGCGTCAGCAAGAGCGGCGATCGCTATCTCGACCACACCATGCTGGATATGGTGCAGCGCCAGACCATTCACGACAGCCTGGCGTTCGGCAAAGAGGTGCTGCATCGCATGGGACGCATCAACCATCTGCACAAACGGACCGTCGATCAGGCGGGCTTCGCGGTGCTGAAGGCGCCGGATATTCCGTCGATTCTGGTGGAAACCGCCTTTATCAGCAACGTGGAGGAGGAGCGCAAGCTGCGCACCAGCCGCTATCAGCAGCAGGTGGCGGAGGCGATTTTCCATGGCATAAAGGCTTACTTCGACAAGGGCGGGGCGCGACGCTAAAGCGAGGAGAGGGGATGGCGCAGGCCGTCCCGGTTTCACAAAGTACAAAAACAAAAAAGCACCCTTTCAGGTGCTTAAATGTTGGTTGCGGGAGCCGGATTTGAACCGACGACCTTCGGGTTATGAGCCCGACGAGCTACCAGGCTGCTCCATCCCGCGTCCGTAGTGCGCATTGCGTCTTTTTCACATTGTCTCTTCAAAAGAAGAGTTGGTTGCGGGAGCCGGATTTGAACCGACGACCTTCGGGTTATGAGCCCGACGAGCTACCAGGCTGCTCCATCCCGCGTCCGTAGTGCGCATTGCGTCTTTTTTCACATTGTCTCTTCAAAGAAGAGTTGGTTGCGGGAGCCGGATTTGAACCGACGACCTTCGGGTTATGAGCCCGACGAGCTACCAGGCTGCTCCATCCCGCGTCCGTGGATGCGCACTATACCTCCTGGAGCTGATGATGCAACCCCTTTTTAGCGCGAAGCGTCAAATTAGGGACTGTTTGCTGAATATTTTCTCCATCTGACTAATTATCGCACAGCCGCGCGCGCGGAAGGGGCAGGCGGATTTCAATCTGCCAGACGCTTTGCTATCGTCGCGGGGCGAACACTGATGAATAAAAGAGACGGCGATGAATAAAGGACACTGGGCGAAGTACGCACTTACAGGTGCAATGTTTGCGCTGCTGGCGGGTTGTAGCTCGAAGCCGACCGATCGCGGGCAGCAATATAAGGACGGCAAGCTGGAACAGCCGCTGGCGCTGGTTAACCAGCCGAATGCCAAAGGCCGACCGGTGAACGGCAGAGACTTTGGCGAGCAGGTGCGGCAGATCCAGTCCGCCTCTTCCGCCCTGTATGGTCGCCACACCGGCACCTACAGCGCGATTGAAAGCTGGCTGATGGCGGGCGCCGATACGCGTCAGCTGCGCCAGTTCGGCCTGAACGCCTTCCAGATGGAAGGCACCGACAACTACGGCAACGTGCAGTTTACCGGCTACTACACGCCGGTGGTGCAGGCGCGCTATACGCGTCAGGGGGAATTCCAGTACCCCATCTACCGCATGCCGCCACGCAAGCGCGGCGCGAAGCTGCCGAGCCGCGCCTCTATCTATAGCGGCGCGCTGGACGAACGCTACGTTATCGGCTGGAGCAATTCGCTGATCGATAACTTTATTATGGACGTGCAGGGCAGCGGCTACGTCGACTACGGCGACGGCCGTCCGATGACCTTCTTCGGCTACGGCGGCAAAAATGGCTGGGCCTATCACAGCATCGGCAAAGAGCTGATCGATCGCGGCGAGGTGAAACGCGAGGATATGTCGATGCAGGCGATTCGCGACTGGGCGGCGTCGCACTCTGAACAGGAGGTGCGCGCGCTGCTGGAAACCAACCCGTCGTTCGTCTTCTTCAAGCCGGAACCTTATACGCCGGTGCGCGGCGCGAGCGCGGTGCCGCTGGTGGCGAAGGCCTCTGTGGCGTCGGACCGTTCGCTGATCCCGGCGGGAACCGCGCTGCTGGCGGAAGTGCCGCAGCTCAACGAAAAAGGCAAGTTCAACGGTAAGTATGAGATGCGCCTGATGGTGGCGCTGGACGTCGGCGGGGCCATCAAAGGCCAGCACTTTGACATCTATCAGGGCATCGGGCCCGACGCGGCGCACCTGGCGGGCTTCTATAACCATTACGGCCGTGTCTGGGTGCTGAAGGCAGCGCCGGGCGCCGGACAGCCGCTGTTCAGCAATCCGCAAAACGGCGATAATGGCTCTCTGTTACTGGGTTCAAACTGATTTCTCGGCGGGCCGCGCGGCCCGCACGAGGTGACAAGGTTAATTATGAGTGTGGTTAACGACGCCTGGCGTCAGCGTTTTGGCGGCACGGCACGTCTTTATGGGCAGGATGCGCTGTCGCGTTTCGTCGCGGCGCACTTCTGCGTGATCGGCATCGGCGGCGTCGGCTCCTGGGCGGCGGAAGCGCTGGTGCGCACCGGCATCGGCAAAATTACCCTGATCGATATGGACGATGTCTGCATCACCAATACCAATCGGCAGATCCACGCGCTGAACGGCAACGTCGGCAAGGCGAAAACCGAGGTGATGGCTGAGCGGCTGCGCGCCATCAATCCCGACTGCGAGGTGATCTGCATTGACGACTTCATCACGCCGGACAATACCGCCGAGCTGATGGCGGCGGGCTACGACTACGTGATTGACGCCATCGACAGCGTGCGGCCGAAGGCGGCGCTGATCGCCTGGTGCCGCCGCAACAAGATCCCGCTGATCACCACCGGCGGCGCGGGCGGCCAGATCGATCCGACCCAGATCCAGGTGGCCGATCTGGCGAAGACAATTCAGGATCCGCTGGCGGCTAAGCTGCGCGAGCGGCTAAAGGCGCTCGGCGTGGTGAAAAACAGCAAAGGCAAGCTGGGCGTCGACTGCGTCTTCTCAACCGAAGCGCTAATGTATCCGCAGCCGGACGGCAGCGTCTGCGCCGCGCGCAGCACGGCTGAAGGGCCGAAAAGAATGGATTGCGAAGCGGGATTCGGCGCGGCCACCATGGTGACTGCCACCTTCGGCTTTGTCGCCGTTTCCCATGCGCTGAAGAAGTATCTGGCGCGCGCGGCGCGTCAGGCAGTCTAGAACATCAGGCGCGCGCCGCGCGCGCGGCCTGATGTACCGCCTCCGCCAGCGCTTTTAATCCGCTGCTGCGCGAGGCGCTGAGCTGGGCGCGCAGCCCCAGTTCGTCAAACAGCTGCAGCGGATCTTCCGCCAGCAGCGCCTGCGGCGTTTTTCCCTCCACGGCGGTCAGCAGCACCGCCAGCAGACCACGCACGATGCGGCCTTCGCTGTCGCCGTAGAAATGCAGCGTGCCGTCGTGGCGTAGCTGGCTGCCGAGCCAGACGCGGTTTTCGCAGCCGGTCAGCTCGATATCGGCCGTTTTCAGCGCCTCCGGCAGAGCAGGCAGCTGGCGGCTGAGCTGGATCAGCTGGCGATAGCGATCCTCCCACTGCTGAAAATGGGCGAACTTCTCTTTCAGGCCGTCCAGGGTAATCAGATCGCCAAACGGGTGCGGGCCAGTCAGAGCCTGACTCATGCTTCCTCCTCAGAGAGCAGATCGAGCGCGGTATAGACGGCGCGCGTCAGCGCGTCGACATCCTGTAAATTATTATAGGGCGCGAAAGAGACGCGCAGCGTGCCGCTCACGCCCAGCGCCGCCATCAGCGGCTGCGCGCAGTGCTGACCGGCGCGCAGCGCAATGCCCTGTTCCGCCAGCAGCGTGACGATATCGCTGTGGTGCACGCCTGCGAAATCAAACGCCAGCACGCTCGTCCGGCCCGCGCGGTAGCTGCGGAAACCGGGAAACTCGCCCAGCTGCTCTTCAGCCAGGCTGGCAAGCTGCTGGCTCCACATCTCCGCCTTCAGCCGATCGTACTGCTCAAACCAGCTTAGCGCGGCGCTCAGTCCCACCACGCCCGCCACGTTCGGCGTGCCGGCCTCGAAGCGCCAGGGGGCGGGCTGCGGCGTGAAGCCGTTAAAATCGACATGGGTCAGCATTTTGCCGCCGCCTTGCCACGGCGACATCTCCTCCAGCAGCTCGGCTTTGCCATAGAGCGCGCCGATGCCGGTCGGGCCGTAGACTTTATGGGCGGAGAAGGCGTAGAAGTCGATATCCAGCGCCTGCACGTCGGTTGGGCAGTGCGCCACGCCCTGCGCGCCGTCGACCATGACTTTCGCGCCGACGCCGTGCGCCAGCGCGATCGCCTGCGCCAGATCGGGACAGCCGCCGGTGACGTTAGACATCTGGCCGATAGCCAGCAGCCGGGTGCGTGCGTTAAGCAGCGACGGCAGCAGCGCGATATCCGGCAGGCGATCGGCGCCGACAGGCCATTTCACCACCTTCGCGCCGCGCGCCTGCGCCGCCATCAGCCAGGGTACCAGATTGGCGTGATGCTCCGCCTCGCTCACCAGGATCTCGTCGCCGGCCTTCAGCCGCGGCAATAACCAGCCGTTGGCGACCAGATTGATCGCCTCCGTAGTGCCGCGCGTCCAGACGATCTGGTGGCCGTGCGCGGCATTCAGCAGGCGCGCCACCTGATGCCGCGCCTGTTCATAACGCTCGGTAAGCTGACGCGCCGCGCCGTACTGGCTGCGATGCACGGTGCCGCCGCTCAGGCTGTAAAACTGTTGCGTGGTATCAATCACCACCTGAGGCTTGAGCGTCGTGGCGGCGCTGTCGAGATAAACACCGGCGTCGCTCAGCGCGGGAAACTGCTGGCGGAAGGCGGTGGGATTGAATGCGGTCATGCTTTGTCTCGTCATACAAATAAACAGGGCCAGATCAAAAGCCTGGCTCTCTCCTGGCAAAGCTGTAAAAGCGCGTTATGCTGATTAATGCAAGGTTTAAACCAAAACCCGCACAAGGAGCAACCTTCTTTAGTCGATTTGACTAGGGTTAGCCAACGCGGGCGGTTTGATGCAATCATCTACAAGGAGATAGAAAATGAAAAAACTTTCAGCAGTGCTGGCTGTCTGCGCTATGGCTTTTACTCTGGCCGCGTGTTCAAGCAATTATGTTATGCATACCAACGATGGTCGCACCATTGTCTCAGAAGGCAAGCCTTCAGTAGACAGCGATACCGGTATGATCAGCTATAAAGACGCTAACGGCAACAAGCAGCAGATTAACCGCTCCGACGTCAAAGAGATGGTTGAGATGCAGTAAGCGCTCCGGCGTCTGCTGCAGGCAAAAAAAAAGCACCGCAATTTGCGGTGCTATTCAAAATCACTATGGACAGACAGGGTAAATCTACAGGAATTAAAAGCTTGATCTGCAAGCGTCAGATCAAAATGCAAACACAACATCACGACCACAAGCCAAAAGCTTCCCGGAAATCTGCGAACTCACTCACAAATCCTGAAATCTTTTCGTTCCGGCTCAGGAAGTGCGGCAACTATAGGTATTTGCTGGAGCTTCCTCAACGGACAATTTATAATGCATCGGATTACTAAAACTAATATGTGACCGCTTTTTATAAGCGCACGCGTATTGCCCCTGATCCGAGCACGGAAAACCATGTCGAAACGCCTTCCTCCTCTTAATGCACTCCGCGTGTTTGACGCTGCGGCGCGTCATCTCAGCTTTACCAAAGCCGCCGAAGAGCTGTTCGTCACCCAGGCAGCCGTCAGCCATCAGATAAAATCGCTGGAAGATTTTCTGGGACTTAAGCTGTTTCGCCGGAGAAATCGTTCGCTGCTGCTGACGGAAGAGGGGCAAAGCTACTATCTCGATATCAAAGAGATTTTCACCGCGCTCAACGACGCGACGCGCAAACTTCAGGCGCGTAGCGCGAAGGGCGCCTTAACCGTCAGCCTGCTGCCCAGCTTCGCCATTCAGTGGCTGGTGCCGCGGCTCTCCAGCTTTAATATGGCTTATCCGGGCATCGACGTGCGTATTCAGGCGGTGGATCGCGATGAAGAGAAGCTGGCCGACGACGTCGACGTAGCGATTTTCTACGGCCGCGGCAACTGGCCGGGACTGCGAGTGGAAAAACTTTACGCCGAATATCTGCTGCCGGTCTGTTCGCCCGCGCTGATGACCGGCGACAATCCGTTGAAAACGCCGATGGATCTGTCGCGCTTCACGCTGCTGCATGACGCTTCGCGGCGCGACTGGCAATCCTATATCCGGCAGCTAGGCTTGCAGCATATTAACGTCCAGCAGGGGCCGATTTTCAGCCACAGCGCCATGGTGCTGCAGGCGGCGATCCACGGCCAGGGCGTGGCGCTGGCGAACAACGTGATGGCGCAGAGCGAAATCGAAGCCGGCCGATTGATCTGTCCGTTCAACGACGTGCTGGTGAGTAAAAACGCTTTTTATCTGGTTTGTCATGACAGCCAGGCAGAACTGGGTAAAATAGCCGCCTTTCGACAGTGGATCATCGCGAAAGCCGCCAGCGAACAAGAAAAATTCCGCTTTCGCTACGATCACTAACTAATTGATTTCTGTAGCCTGATGTACAGATGCACCTTGAGGATAGTCAGATGTCCAGTCGTGCCATGTTTATTTTTGCCGCCATCAGCGGGTTTTTGCTGGTGGCGTTTGGCGCTTTTGGCGCCCACGTTTTAAGCCGTTCTCTGGGGCCAACGGAAATGGCCTGGATCCATACCGGGCTGGAGTATCAGGCGTACCATACGCTGGCGGTCATCGGCCTGGGCGCCGCGATGCTGCGCCGCGCTAATCTCTGGTTTTACTGGAGCAGCGCCTTTCTGGCCCTCGGCGTTGTGCTGTTCAGCGGCAGCCTCTACTCTCTGGCGCTGTCGCATCTGAAGTTTTGGGTTTTTGTTACGCCGGTCGGCGGCCTCTGTTTCCTGGTCGGCTGGTTTCTGATGTTGATTGGCGCGCTGCGTCTTAAACGAAAGGCAGATCGCCATGAATAAAGTTTTACTCTATTGCCGTCCCGGGTTTGAAAAAGAGTGCGCCGCGGAAATCGCCGCCTGCGCCGCCGAGCGTGAAATCTACGGTTTCCCGCGGGTAAAAGAGAACAGCGGCTATGTGCTGTTCGAGTGCTATCAGCACGAAGACGCCGATCGCCTGGCGCGCGATCTGCCTTTCGATACGCTGATCTTCGCCCGCCAGATGCTGGTGGTCGGCGAACTGCTGAAAGATCTGCCGCCGGACGATCGCATCGCGCCGATTGTCGGCATGCTGACCGGCGTGGTGGAGAAGGGCGGCGAACTGCGCGTCGAGGTGCCGGATACTAACGAAGCGAAAGAGCTGACGAAGTTTTGCCGCAAGTTTACCGTGCCGCTGCGCGCCAGCCTGCGCGAAGCGGGGATCCTGCTTAATTACGAAAGCGCGAAGCGACCGGTGGTGCATGTCTTCTTTATCGCGCCTGGCGCCTGCTACGTTGGCTACTCTGTCGTCGGCAACAATTCGCCGTTCTATATGGGCATTCCGCGCCTGAAATTCCCGGCCGATGCGCCGAGCCGCTCGACCCTGAAGCTGGAGGAGGCGTTTCACGTCTTTATTCCCGCCGACGAATGGGACGAGCGCCTGGCGGGCGGCATGCACGCGGTCGATCTCGGCGCCTGTCCCGGCGGCTGGACCTATCAGCTGGTGAAGCGCAGCATGTGGGTTGACGCGGTGGATAACGGTCCGATGGCGCCGAGCCTGATGGATACCGGGCAGGTCACCCACTGCCGCGAGGACGGCTTTAAGTTTCGCCCGACGCGCAACAATAACGACTGGCTGGTGTGCGATATGGTAGAGAAGCCGGTGCGCGTCGCCAGCCTGATGACCGAATGGCTGGTCAACGGCTGGTGCCGCGAGGCGATCTTTAATCTCAAGCTGCCGATGAAAAAGCGCTACGAAGAGGTGACGCAGAACCTGGCGATGATCGACGAGGCGCTGAAGGCGCTGGGCATCAACGCGCAGATCCGCGCCCGTCAGCTCTATCACGACCGCGAAGAGGTCACGGTGCATATTCGCCGCATCTGGGGCGCCATACCGGGCCGCCGCGACGAACGTTAGCCTCAGGCCGGGCGCTGCGGCGCCTGGCCTTCGTAGCGCAGCGTTTTCAGATTCCCCTGCAGCACCAAATCCTGCTTCAGCATGGCAACCTGTCGGCTGATTAAGGCGGACTCGCGCCCGGCCTCCAGCTTCGCGCGCCACTTCTCCGGCACCTCGTCGAGCTGCGCATAGACCGCCTCCAGCGTACCAAACGTCTGCAGCAGCGTTTTCGCGCTTTTCGGGCCGATGCCCGCTACGCCGGGGATCTTGCTGCTGCTGATACCGCACAGCCCCCAGTAATCGGGCAGGCGCTGCGGCGCGACGCCAAACTCATTTTCGATAAAAGGCAGATCCAGCCAGCGCTTTTGAAAGTAGTCGCGGATGCGGATCTGCGGCGCCAGCAGCTGACAGTAGCCTTTGTCGGTAGAGACGATGGTCGCCTGATGGCCCGCCTGCGCCATTTTTACCGCCAGCGTAGCGGCCAAATCGTCCGCTTCATCCGCCTCGGCGATCCAGCAGCTAACGCCGATGCGACGGAACGCCTCCTGCAGCGCGGGCAGTTCGGCATGCAGATCCTCCGGCATCGGCGGTCGGCCGCTTTTATAGTCCGGCAGCAGCTGATGCCGCCAGCCCTGGTGACGCTGTTCGCTGTCGAATACCGCCACGACGTGGGTCGGCTGCGTATGCCCCAGAAGCTGGCGCAGCGCCGCGACGCAACCCTCGACGCAGGGCGATCCCTGTACTGCGTGCAGACGACGTATCAGGTTGAGCGCGTCCACGATAAGAAGGTGAAATGACATAAGCTAAACGGCAGCCCAGCAGGACTGCCTTCCTTGCGGTTTATTTAATGATTTCGTAGCAGGGGATATAGGCGGTGCCCGGCAGCTTCATGCGGTGCTGAGCGACGAAGCCCTGCAGCAATTCATCCATGCGGCGCATAATGTCCGGCTCGCCGTGCAGCTTATAGGGCCCTTTTTCGCGGATTTCCCGTATGCCGATCTCTTTCACGTTCCCGGCGACAATGCCGGAGAAGGCGCGACGCAGATCCGCCGCCAGCTGCTCCGCCGGCTGGCTGGTGTAGAGATTGAGGTTGACCATATTTTCATGGGTCGGCAGAAACGGCTTCTGCAGATCGGGCGAGATGCGAATCGACCAGTTGAAGCTGTACGCGTCGCCGGTTTCGCGGCGATATTCCTTCACCTGCGGCATCGCTTTCTTCATCAGGCGCGCCACTTCGGCGGCGTCGTCGATAATGATCTTATAGTGACGACGGGCCGCTTCGCCCAGCGTATTGACGATAAAGTCGTCCAGCACGTGGAAGTAGTCGGCGCTTTCCTGCGGGCCGGTAAGGATCAGCGGCAGCACCTGCTCGTGGTTCTGCGGATTCATCATAATGCCCAGCAGGTAGAGCAGCTCTTCCGCCGTACCCACGCCGCCCGGGAAAATAATGATGCCGTGCGCGATGCGCACAAAGGCTTCCAGGCGTTTTTCGATATCCGGCATGATGATGAGTTCGTTCACCAGCGGATTCGGCGGCTCGGCGGCGATAATCGACGGCTCGGTCAGACCGATAAAGCGGCTGTCGCGGTAGCGCTGCTGCGCATGGCCTACCGCCGCGCCTTTCATCGGCGCTTCCATTACGCCCGGCCCGCAGCCGGTGCAGATATTCAGCTCGCGCAGGCCCAGCTGGGTGCCGACGTTGCGGCAGTACTGATACTCCACCGCGTTGATGGAGTGGCCGCCCCAGCAGACCACGGTATTCGGGTATTCCCCAATGTGCAGCGCGCGGGCGTTGCGCAGAATAGAGAAAACCTGGTTAGTGATATGCGCCGAATCATCCGGCGGCGCCTCTTCCATGCCGGCGATCGCCAGCTGACCGTTAACAAACAGAATGTCGCGCAGCACGGCGAACAGGTTGGCCTGCAGCGAACGGATAATGCGTCCGTCGACAAACGCCTCTTCCGGCGGATTGATCAGTTCCAGCTTGACGCCGCGCTCGCGGCGCAGCACGTTGATGTCGAAATTTTCAAAGCGGGAAAGCAGTTCGTGGCTGCTGTCGGTCTGGCTGCCTGAATTCAGTACGGCAAGGGAGCAGTTGCGAAACAGCTGGTAAAGGTCGCTGCTCGCGGTGCGCTTGAGCATGTCCACTTCCAGCTGAGAGAGCAGATCCATCGAGCCAAGAGGGCTGATATGCGTAATCAAATGAACTCCGTTACACCCGCCTGGGTGACTAATGACACCGCCGTTGCGGTGGCGAAAATCCCTGGTCGGCGATCCTCCGATCGCCGCCTTTACCAGAGTGCCTTGTCGACCCTCAATGCTCAAGGGGAACGCAACCTCTGACGCGCAGGCTGCGAGAGGCCTCGCAAAGCTACTGACGCGCCAGACGAGAATATCCTGGCGTAAAAGGCACGTTGCTGCGCCACGGATTAATATCCAGGCCGCCGCGGCGCGTGTAGCGCGCATAGACGGTAAGCTGCTGCGGCTGGCAGAAGCGCAGCAGATCGTTAAAGATGCGCTCTACGCACTGCTCATGAAACTCATTGTGCTGGCGGAAAGAGATGAGGTAGCGCAGCAGCGCTTCGCGGTCGATGCGCGGGCCTTTGTAGCGGATCATCACCGAACCCCAGTCGGGCTGATTGGTGATCAAACAGTTGGATTTCAGCAGATGGCTGACCAGCGTCTCTTCCACGACTTCGCCGCCCGCCGCACCGGAAAGGTAGTCGGCATTAAAGCTGTAGTCGGTTATGGCGATATCCTGCTCGTCGATGCAGTAACCGCTAAACTGACCGATGGGCTGGCCCTCGATTTCGCTCAGGCGGAACAGCGCGACGCTCACCTCGCCCTGCGCGCAGGCGCTGAGGTCGCGCTCCAGCGTCTGGCGCACGTCGCCCCAGTTGGCGAAGCGCGTCTGGTTAAAGCTGTTAAGGTAGAGCTTAAAGCTCTTCGACTCGATAAGATGTTCGCTGGTGGCGTTCAGCACCACTTCGCCCAGCGCCACCTGCGGCACGCCCTTGCTGTTAAGCCAGGAGAGCTCGTAGAGCGTCCAGATATCCGCGCCGGTAAAGGGCAGCGAATCGGGCGTCAGTCCCAGCGGCGCGCGGTTCAGGCTGCGCGGCACCGCCTGCAGCAGGCTGGGATCGTATTGATCGTGATAGGCTGTGGGTTTGCCCAGGGTCAGGTTGCTCAGCGCCTGATCCTTTTCATATAAAGACATAGCGGTTACCCGTGATACAAAACAAAGTGGATAAGTGTAACCCATCAGACGTGAGAAAAAGAGTGATGCAACAGACTGTGGATGCCCTGCGCGAATTTACCGCCCGCTACTACGACGCCTGGCAACAGCGCACCGGCCACGCGCCCGCCAGCCAGGCGCTTTATGGCGTGCCGTCGCCCTGCATTATCGCTACCCAGGCGGATGAGGTATGGTGGCAGCCGCAGCCCTTTACCTTGCCCGCCACGCTGGAAGCGGTAGAGCGCGCGCTGGAGATCACGCTTCAGGAGGATATCGCCGCCTTTTACACCACACAGTTCGCGGGCGATATGACGGCGCGCTGTGCGCACCTTGAGCTGTCGCTACTGCAGGTCTGGAGCGAAGAGGATTTTTTGCGGCTGCAGGAGAATCTGATCGGGCATCTGATCATGAAGCGCCGCCTGAAACAGACGCCGACGCTGTTTATCGCCGCCACCGAATCGGAACAGGAGATCGTCTCGATTTGCAACCTGACCGGCGAGGTGATTCTTGAACAGCCCGGCACCAAAAAACGTGAAATTCTGGCGGAAAATGCTCAGATATTTCTTAAGAATTTACAGGTGGTTATGCCGGGCTTTGCAGATAATCGCCAGTGACTTTGTGAGATATCTCTTACATGTGCTGTGAGAGATTGGCATTTCTCTCAAGAGACATCCAGAAGGCCTGAATGTAAAAAGATTGTGAATCATTGACTTAATGGCATTACTCCTAAATCTGGTCTATAAACAAATAATGTAACGCTGTTTAGTACCTTGTTTATTCAGCGGCCTCTGCCAGAATAGTCAGCAGTTGGCAGGAAGCCAGAGGATTGAAGATAGCGTCAGGATACGTCATGCCAGGAGGCGGGACCGTAACGGAGTTTACGTCACACGGAAGGCTTCAGGATGAAGCAGGATACTCAGGAGAGAGTCAGGGACACCTCCAGGAAGGAGAACGAGAGCCGCACATGATGCGCGGCGGGCCTGGAAGCCAAAGGAATTATCAGGACGATAAGCGCAGGACGGCGCACAGGAAAAGTTGTCACGGATGAGGCAGGGAGCATCAAAGTAGCGGGAAAGCTGCAAACGAACCGGGAGCACTGTTTTAACAGTGCTCCCTTTTTTTGCGCCCGCGTCCGGCGGTGGTATGCTTGCGGCCCGAATTTACCGCTCGCTGGAGGTGGCCTATGACCCCTTTACTGTTACAACGGCTGGAGCAGCTCGAAGCGCTGCTGCGCGATCACCATCACTGGCAGGAAACGCCCCCGTCCGCCAGCGCCCTCGCCAGCAGCCAGCCTTTCTGTCTCGACACGCTGGAGCCGCTCGAATGGCTGCAGTGGGTTCTCATTCCGCGTATGCGGGCGCTTATCGCCGCGCAGCAGCCGCTGCCGCAAAATTTTGCTATCGCCCCCTATTTTGAAGTCGCGCTGACCGCCGCCACGCCGGGCCATGCGCCGATTCTGCACAGCCTGACCCAGCTCGACGCGCTGTTTATGGACGATCCTGCCTGATGCTGGAGATTATCTATCAGGATGAATGGCTGGTGGCGGTCAATAAACCCGCTGGCTGGCTGGTGCACCGCAGCTGGCTGGATCGCAAAGAGAAGGTGGTGGTGATGCAGACCGTGCGCGACCAGATCGGCCAGCACGTCTTTACCGCGCATCGGCTCGACCGTCCGACCTCCGGCGTGTTGCTGATGGGCCTCTCCAGCGACGTCGGGCGCCTGCTGTCGCAGCAGTTTGAGCAGCATCAGATGCAGAAAACCTACCACGCGGTCACGCGCGGCTGGCTGCAGGAGAGCGGCACGCTCGACTATCCGCTGGTGGAAGAGCTAGACAAGATTGCCGATAAGTTCGCCACGGAAGCGCGCGCGCCGCAGCCGGCGGTGACCGACTATCAGGCGCTGGCCTGGGCGGAAATGCCGGTGGCGATTGGCCGCTATCCGAGCGCGCGCTACAGCCTGATGCAGCTTTCGCCGCGCACTGGCCGCAAGCATCAGCTGCGCCGCCATATGGCGCATCTGCGTCATCCGATTATCGGCGATACCACCCACGGCGATCTGCGGCAAAATCGCGGCGCGGCGCAGCATTTCGGCGCCGACCGCCTGATGCTGCACGCCAGCAGCCTGGCGCTGACGCACCCGGTGACCGGCGAACCGCTGGTGATCCGCGCCGGGCTGGATGCGGTTTGGCACCGGCTGGCCTGCGAGTTCGGCTGGCAGGCGGCGTTCGCCGCCGCAGGGCTTGAGTTTGCCGCCGCGGCAGGCGAGGATAGCACCTCAGCTTAAGGAGCAGGCACATGGCGAAGATTGGCATTTTTGTAGGTACGGTATACGGCAACGCGCTGCTGGTGGCGGAAGAGGCGCAGCCTGTTTTACAGGCGCAGGGTCACGAGGTTGCGCTCTATGACGATCCGACGCTCGGGCAGTGGCAGGCATACGGCGGCGACGTCGCGCTGGTGATCACCTCGACCACCGGCCAGGGCAATTTCCCCGACAACATCGCTGCGCTTTATCACGACGTGAAAGATAAGCTGGGCTATCAGCCGACGCTGCGTTACGGCGTCATCGCGCTCGGCGACAGCAGCTACGATCACTTTTGCGGTGCGGGCAAAACCTTTGACGCGCTGTTGCAGGAGCAGGGCGCGCAGCGCGTCGGCGCGGTGCTGCTGGTGGACGCAACCGAAGATCCTGAGCCGGAGACGGTCACTTCGCCCTGGGTCGAGGCCTGGGGAAAACAGCTGTGAGTTAATCGCGCGCTGCCGCAGCGCAGCGCGCGTCCTTATCAGGTCACCGGCGCCGGATTGAACACCGCCAGCTGATTGCGAATGCCCCAGCGATCCGACCAGGTTTGCTGGCGGCCGCTGGCAATATCCAGAATCAGGTGGAAGAGCCGCCAGCCAACCTGCTCGATAGTCTCTTCGCCCGTGGCAATGGTGCCGGCGTTGATATCCATCAGGTCGTGCCAGCGATCGGCCAGCGCGTTGCGCGTCGCCATCTTGATCACCGGAATCGCCGCCAGGCCGTAAGGCGTGCCGCGTCCGGTGGTAAAGACCTGTAGCGTAATGCCCGACGCCATCTGCTGGGTGCCGCAGACGAAATCGCTGGCGGGCGTGGCGGCGTAAATCAGCCCACGCCGCGTCGGCCGCTGGCCCGGCGACAGCACTTCGACAATAGCGCTGCGGCCCGACTTGGCGATCGATCCCAGCGCTTTTTCCACCACGTTCGCCAGTCCGCCCTTTTTATTGCCGGGCGAAGGGTTGGCGCTGCGGTCAGTCTGGCCCTGATCGAGATAGTCGTCATACCACGCCATCTCTTCCAGCAGCCGCTTGCCCACCTCTTCATTAATGGCGCGCGGCGTCAGCAGATGGATAGCGTCGCGCACTTCGGTCACTTCGGAAAACATCACCGTTGCGCCGCAGCGCACCAGCAGATCGGAGGCGAAGCCCACGGCGGGATTCGCGGTCACGCCGGAAAAGGCGTCGCTGCCGCCGCACTGCGTGCCGACAATCAGCGCGGAGGCGGGGCAGGTCTCGCGCTGGCGGCGGTTGAGACGCTCAAGGTGCCTTTTCGCCACGCTGAGGATTTCTTCCACCATCGCGCCGAAGCCGATATGGCGCTCATCCTGCAAACGCACAATGTCGCTATCGTCCAGCGAGATCGCCTGCACGTCGCTGGTGCCGGTCAGCAGACGCTCGGGCTGCAGCTTCTCGCAGCCGAGGCTCACCACCATGATTTCGCCGCCGAAGTTGGCGTTCAGCGCCAGGTTATGAATGGTGCGGATCGGCACCACCGCCGCCGGCGCGTTAATCGCCACGCCGCAGCCGTAAAGGTGGTTCAGCGCCACCACGCCATCGACGTTCGGGTAGTTCGGCAGCAGATCGCGCTCGATAATCTGCACGACATAGTCCACCACGCCCGCCACGCAGTGCACGCTGGTGGTAATGCCGAGCAGGTTGCGCGTGCCGACGCTGCCGTCCGCGTTGCGGTAGCCTTCGAAGGTATAGCCTTCCAGCGGCGGCAGCTCGGGCGGCACGTTAGTCGCCAGCGGCAGGCTGGCGAGCGGCGGCGCTTCGGGCAGTGCCACCAGCGACTCGTCGATCCAGCCGCCTTGCGCGATATCGCGCAGCGCATAGCCGATCACTTCGCCATAGCGGAGAATGGCCGCGCCCTGCGGAATGGCGGCGAGCGCCACTTTATGCCCTTGCGGCACATGCTCCGTCAGCGTCAGCCCGTCGGGAAAGGTCGTGCCTGCCGGCAGCCCCTGGTTGTTGACCACGATAGCGACATTGTCATCTTCATGGACTTTGATATAAAGCGGCGGCTCATTGAGAATTCGGTTCATCGCTCACCTTCCAGTCATGCATACGCGAGTCATTAATAAAGTGCCTTCGCAGGCGAAAGCCTGCCCGCAGGCCGGGTCAGTGGCCTGGCGCGCCGTACGTGGCGGCGCGTTATCGTTCTTCATGTCGCACATCGGATTTGCCAGCCTTAGTATATGAACGCGGGTTGCCCGCCGCATTGTGCAACTGTCCGGCATTTACACCCATTTCCGCTGCTTTTTGGTTCGCTTTTCCAAAAGCAAGTGAAGAGTCTCACAAAGGCGCCGACCTTCGCTTAATTAATCGCCATTTCGGGCGGGAAAAACCGGGTTCCGTGAGGCGCGCCGCAGTCGGCTGTGCAACTGCCAGACAATGCGTGCATTAGCGGCTTAATTGTCAGGCGTTCTTCCAGTGCCTCCGCCTTTTGTCATTCCTATACTGGCTTTCGTTATACGACGTTAGGTTATTCGTCACGACGCACTATCGGTTTGCCCCTATAAAAAATCGCCGTGTTTAACCCGACTTCTCTCTGATACCCAACGCGATGTGTATGCAGTCAGAGCGAATGTAGCGAACGCTATATTTCAGGAGTGCATCATGAATAGTTACAGCCAGACGGCGGAAGCGGTGCAGAAGCGCACCAACGCCCGCTACTGGATCGTGGTGATGTTGTTTATCGTCACCTCGTTCAATTACGGCGACCGCGCCACCATTTCTATCGCCGGTTCCGCCATGTCGAAAGATATCGGCCTCGACTCGGTCGGACTGGGCTACATCTTCTCGGCGTTCTCGTGGGCCTACGTTATCGGCCAGATCCCAGGCGGCTGGCTGCTGGACCGCTTTGGATCAAAACGCGTCTACTTCTGGAGTATCTTCCTCTGGTCGCTTTTTACTCTGCTCCAGGGCTTTGTCGATGTCTTTAGCGGCTATGGCATTGTGGTTTCACTGTTCATGCTGCGCTTTATGGTTGGTCTGGCAGAAGCGCCATCCTTCCCAGGCAACAGCCGTATCGTCGCGGCCTGGTTCCCGGCGCAGGAGCGCGGTACCGCCGTCGCCATCTTTAACTCGGCCCAGTATTTCGCCACGGTGATTTTTGCGCCGATTATGGGCTGGCTGGTATCAGAAGTGGGCTGGGCGCACGTGTTCTGGTTTATGGGCGGTCTTGGCATCATCCTCAGCTTTATCTGGCTGAAAGTGATCCACGATCCCAACGACCATCCTGGCGTGAATAAAGCCGAGCTGGAGTATATGGAGCAGGGCGGCGCGCTGATCAATATGGATGCGAAAAAGGCGCAGCAGAAAGTGAGCTGGGATGAGAAGTGGTTCCAGATCAAGCAGCTGCTCTCCTCGCGCATGATGCTGGGCATCTATCTCGGCCAGTACTGCGTCAACGCGCTCACCTACTTCTTTATCACCTGGTTCCCGGTCTATCTGGTGCAGGCGCGCGGCATGTCAATTCTGAAAGCGGGGATGATCGCCTCGATTCCCGCGGTGTGCGGCTTTCTCGGCGGCGTGCTGGGCGGCGTCATCTCCGATTACCTGATGCGTAAAACCGGCTCGCTTAACATCGCGCGCAAAACGCCTATCGTGCTCGGCATGCTGCTCTCTATCAGCATGGTGATGTGTAACTACAGCGACACCGAATGGGTGGTGGTGTTCTTTATGGCGCTCGCCTTCTTCGGCAAAGGCATTGGCGCGCTGGGCTGGGCGGTGATGGCGGATACCGCGCCGAAAGAGATCAGCGGCCTGAGCGGCGGCCTGTTCAATATGTTTGGCAACTTCTCCGGCATCGTCACGCCTATCGCTATCGGCTACATCATCGCCACCAGCGGTTCGTTTGAAGGCGCGCTGATCTATGTCGGCATCCATGCGTTCGTCGCCGCCTTCAGCTTCCTGGTGATTGCGGGCGATATCAAACGTATCGAACTGAAACCGCGGACATAAGGAGAGAGTATGTCTACGCAAAGCTCACCGGTGATTACCCGCATGCAGGTAATCCCGGTCGCCGGATACGACAGTATGCTGCTGAATATCGGCGGCGCGCATAACGCCTGCTTTACCCGCAATATCGTGGTGCTGACCGACAGCGCCGGACATACCGGCGTCGGCGAAGCGCCGGGCGGCGACACCATCTACCAGACGCTGGTGGAGGCGATCCCGCAGGTCGAAGGCCAGCAGGTGGCGCGCATGAACCGGCTGGTGCAGCAGGTGCATAAGGGTAACCAGTCGGCCGATTTCGACACCTTCGGCAAAGGCGCCTGGACCTTCGAGCTGCGCGTCAACGCGGTCGCCGCGCTGGAAGCGGCGCTGCTTGACCTGCTCGGCCAGTGCCTCGGCGTGCCGGTGGCGGAGCTGCTCGGTCCCGGCCAGCAGCGCGACGAGGTGACGGTGCTGGGCTATCTCTTCTATATCGGCGACCGCTGTAAAACCGATCTGCCCTACCAGAGCGGCGAGAACGGCGACCACGACTGGTATCGCCTGCGCCATCAGGAGGCGCTGACGCCCGACGCGGTGGTGCGTCTGGCGGAGGCGGCGCAGGACAAATATGGCTTTAAGGATTTCAAACTCAAAGGCGGCGTGCTGCCGGGCGAGCAGGAGATAGCCTCCGCGGCGGCGCTGAAGCGGCGCTTTCCGGACGCGCGCATTACCGTCGATCCCAACGGCGCATGGACGCTGGACGAGGCGATCCGCCTCTGCAAAGGCATGGGCGAAGTGCTGACCTACGCAGAGGATCCGTGCGGCGCCGAGCAGGGCTATTCCGGCCGCGAGGTGATGGCGGAGTTCCGCCGCGCCACCGGGCTGCCGGTCGCCACCAATATGATCGCCACCAACTGGCGCGAGATGAACCACGCGGTGATGCTCAACGCGGTCGATATTCCGCTGGCCGATCCGCACTTCTGGACGCTGAGCGGCGCGGTGCGCGTGGCGCAGCTCTGCGACGAGTGGGGCCTTACCTGGGGCTGCCACTCCAATAACCACTTCGATATTTCGCTGGCGATGTTTACCCACGTCGGCGCAGCGGCGCCGGGCATTCCGACCGCGCTCGATACCCACTGGATCTGGCAGGAGGGCGACCAGCGCCTGACCAGACAGCCGCTGCAGATCCGCAACGGCAAAATCGCCGTGCCCGACGCGCCGGGGCTCGGCGTCGAGCTGGACTGGGATCGGCTGCGCCAGGCCAACGACCTCTTTAAATCGCTGCCGGCGGGCGCGCGTAACGACGCTACCGCCATGCAGTATCTGATTCCCGGTTGGACGTTCGACCGTAAGCGCCCGGCATTCGGCCGCGCCACAGTGTAAGGAGCAGGAGATGAGTTCGACACCGAAAGTCACAGCGATGCAGGTTATTCCGGTAGCCGGATATGACAGCATGTTGCTCAACCTGAGCGGCGCGCACGCGCCTTTTTTCACCCGCAATATCGTGATTATCAAGGATAACGCGGGCCACACCGGCGTCAGCGAAATTCCCGGCGGCGAGAAAATTCGCCAGACGCTGGAAGATGCGGCGGCGCTGGTGATCGGCAAAACGGTTGGCGAGTACAAAAACGTACTCAGCCTGGTGCGCAGCACCTTCGCCGATCGCGATTCATCGGGGCGCGGCAGCCAGACCTTTGATCTGCGCACCACCATTCACGTGGTCACCGGCATTGAGGCGGCGCTGCTCGACCTGCTGGGCCAGCATCTGCAGGTCAACGTCGCCACGCTGCTGGGCGACGGACAGCAGCGCGACCGCGTTGAGATGCTCGGCTACCTGTTCTACATCGGCGACCGTAAAAAGACGGCGCTCCCCTACCAGAGCCAGGAAGATGAGGCCTGCGACTGGTATCGCCTGCGCCACGAAGAGGCGCTGACGCCGGACGCGGTGGTGCGGCTGGCCGAGGCGGCGTACGACAAGTACGGCTTTAACGACTTCAAACTCAAGGGCGGCGTGCTGCGCGGCGGCGAAGAGGCGGAAGCGGTGACGGCGCTGGCGAAGCGCTTTCCAGAGGCGCGCATTACGCTCGATCCCAACGGCGCCTGGTCGCTCAACGAGGCGATCCTGCTCGGCAAGCAGCTGAAAGGGGTGCTGGCCTATGCGGAAGATCCGTGCGGCGCCGAGCAGGGTTATTCCGGCCGCGAGGTGATGGCGGAGTTCCGCCGCGCCACCGGGCTGCCGACCGCCACCAATATGATCGCCACCGACTGGCGGCAGATGGGCCACACGCTGTCGCTGCAGTCGGTCGATATTCCGCTGGCCGATCCGCACTTCTGGACCATGCAGGGCTCGGTGCGGGTGGCGCAGATGTGCCACGACTTCGGCCTGACCTGGGGCTCGCACTCCAACAACCACTTCGATGTCTCGCTGGCGATGTTCACCCACGTCGCGGCCGCTGCGCCAGGCGCTATCACCGCCATCGATACCCACTGGATCTGGCAGGAGGGCAACCAGCGCCTGACCAAAGAGCCGCTGCAGATCAAAGGCGGCATGGTGCAGGTGCCGCAGAAGCCGGGGCTGGGCGTCGAGCTGGATATGGATCAGGTGATGCTGGCCAACGCGCTGTATCAAAAACATGGACTGGGCGCGCGCGACGATGCGCAGGCGATGCAGTTTCTCGTACCGAACTGGACCTTCGACAATAAACGTCCCTGTCTGGTGCGCTAACTTTTAGGCTCCCTGCGGGGAGCGGTTGTAACGGGAGAAGAGATGATGAGTAACACAGCCTGGCCGAACGCATTTCGCCGTCGTCTGCTGGCAGGAGAAACCCTGATCGGCAGCTGGTGCGCGCTGGCGAACCCTATTACCACCGAAGTGCTCGGCCTGGCCGGTTTCGACTGGCTGGTGCTGGACGGCGAACATGCGCCCAACGACATTACCACCTTCGTGCCGCAGCTGATGGCGCTCAAGGGCAGCGTCAGCGCGCCGGTGGTGCGTCCGCCCTGCAACGAACCGGTGATCATCAAGCGCCTGCTGGATATCGGCTTCTACAACTTCCTGATCCCGTTTGTGGAAACGGAAGAGGAGGCGCTGCGCGCCGTGGCCTCGACCCGCTATCCACCCGCCGGCATTCGCGGCGTCTCGGTGTCGCACCGCAGCAATATGTACGGCACGCTGCCCGATTACAACGCCACGGTGAACGACAACATTACGGTGCTGGTGCAGATTGAAACCCAGCAGGCGGTCGACAATATTGACGCCATCGCCGCGGTAGAGGGCGTCGACGGCATCTTCGTCGGGCCGGGCGATCTCTCCGCCGCGCTCGGCTATCTCGGCCAGCCTGCGCACCCCGAGGTGCTGAAGGTCATTAAGCATGTTTTCGAGCGCGCCAAAGCGGCGGGCAAGCCGAGCGGCATCCTCGCGCCGGTCGAAGCGGACGCGCGTCGCTATCTGGAATGGGGCGCCAGCTTCGTGGCAGTGGGCAGCGACTTAGGGGTCTTCCGCAACGCGACTCAGGCGCTGTGCGACAAATTTAAGAAGTAACTGACGAAGGGGAAAGGCAATGAAAATTGGATTTATCGGCCTCGGCATCATGGGCAAACCGATGAGTAAAAACCTGGTGAAAGCCGGTTATTCTCTGGTCGTGCGCGATCACAACGCCAGCAACGAAGCGGAATTAAGCGCGCTGGGCGCCACCGTAGCCAAATCGCCGAAAGAGGTGGCGGAGCAGGTTGACGTGGTGATCACCATGGTGCCCAACTCGCCGCAGGTGAAAGAGGTTTGCCTGGGCGAGAACGGCATTATCGACGGCGCGAAGCCGGGCCTGATCGTCATCGATATGAGTTCTATCGCGCCGCTCGCCAGCCGCGAAGTACATGACGCGCTGGCGGAGAAAGGCATCAAAATGCTCGATGCGCCGGTGAGCGGCGGCGAGCCGAAAGCGATCGAAGGAACGCTTTCCGTGATGGTGGGCGGCGACAAAGAGATCTTCGATCGCTGCTACGACATCATGAAGGCGATGGCGGGATCGGTGGTGCACACCGGCGATATCGGCGCGGGCAACGTCACCAAGCTGGCGAACCAGGTGATCGTGGCGCTCAATATCGCCGCAATGTCGGAAGCGCTGTCGCTGGCGACCAAGGCGGGGGTCAATCCCGAGCTGGTCTATCAGGCGATCCGCGGCGGGCTGGCGGGCAGCACCGTGCTCGACGCCAAAGCGCCGATGGTGCTGGATCGCAACTTCAAGCCGGGCTTCCGCATCGACCTGCATATCAAGGATCTGGCCAACGCGCTCGATACCTCGCACGGCATCGGCGCGCATCTTCCGCTCACCGCCGCGGTGATGGAGATGATGCAGGCGCTGCGCAACGATGGCCAGGGCAACGCCGACCATAGCGCGCTCGCCTGCTATTATGAAAAATTAGCCAAAGTTGAGATAACCCGTTAACGCGTCGCGGCGGCCGGCGCGGCCGCCGCACTACGCCATCACGGATGATGAATCGTCTATCAACAGCGCCTGGATTGCCTATGAAAATCGTAATCGCACCGGATTCATACAAAGAGAGTTTATCCGCCTCAGGCGTGGCAACCGCGATTGAAGCGGGCTTCCGCGAGATTTTTCCTGACGCCACTTACGTGAAGATACCGGTTGCCGACGGCGGCGAAGGCACGGTTGAGGCGATGGTGGCGGCGACGGCGGGGAGTATCGTTAACCTGCGCGTAACCGGACCGCTCGGTGCGCCGGTAGACGCCTTCTACGGCCTCTCCGGCGACGCACGCACCGCCTTTATCGAAATGGCGGCCGCCAGCGGGCTGGAGCTGGTGCCCGCCGCGCAGCGCGATCCCCTGACCACCACTTCGTTCGGCACCGGCGAGCTGATCAAGAGCGCGCTGGACAAGGGCGTCGGGCATATCATTATCGGCATCGGCGGCAGCGCCACCAACGACGGCGGCGCGGGCATGATGCAGGCGCTGGGCGCGCGGCTGCTGGACGAACAGCAGAACGAGATCGGCTTCGGCGGCGGCGCGCTGCCGGGGCTGGCAAAAATTGATATCAGCGGACTGGACGCGCGCGTGCGGCAGTGCCGTTTCGAAGTGGCGTGCGACGTGACTAATCCGCTGACCGGCCGCGACGGCGCGTCGGCTATCTTCGGCCCGCAGAAAGGTGCGACGCCGCAGCTGGTGAAGCAGCTGGACAGCGCGCTGGCGCACTATGCGGCGATTATTCAGCGCGATCTCGATATCGACGTGCTGCATATTCCCGGCGGCGGCGCGGCGGGCGGCATGGGCGCGGCGCTGCACGCCTTCTGCCAGGCGGATCTGCGACGCGGCATCGAAATTGTCACCGAGGCGCTCGGGCTGGCGGAGCTGGTCAAAGACGCTTCGCTGGTGATTACCGGCGAAGGGCGCATCGACAGCCAGAGCATCAACGGCAAGGTGCCGATTGGCGTGGCGCAGGTGGCGAAACGGTTTAATAAGCCGGTAATCGGTATTGCCGGCAGCCTGACGGCGGATGTCGGCGTGGTGCATCAGCACGGTCTGGACGCGGTATTCAGCGTGCTCTACAGCATCTGTACGCTGGAGGAGGCGTTGACGAATGCCGAAACCAATCTGCGGCTGGCGGCGCGCAATATCGCCGCGACGCTGAAGATTGGCGGCGTAATAGAGTAAAAAAGCGGCCCTCAGACGGCTAACAAACTTAAAATGTGGATGACATGGATCGAAGAGCAAAGCGTCCCGCGCAAGGGACTGCGCGGGTCGAGCTGTCAGGGATGACGCTTTTTGCGTCTTTGCGATCGAGCCATGTCATCCACATCAGCGCTTTTTCAGTAATCTCAAGCAGCCCTCAGGCCGCTTTCTGTTTTACTTTTTGTATTTCGCTTCCAGCGTCGCGAACCACGGCGCGACGAAATCGTTATTGCCGCCCCAGCCGGGGACGATCTTGTTCAGCGACGCCACGTTAATCGCGCCCTGCTGGCTGTTCAGCTGCTGCTGAGAGATTGAGGCGCCTTTGAAATCGTAGCTGGCGGGCGTGGCTTCGCCGGCGATCTTATTCGCCACCAGGCGCATATTCACCGCCCCGATGGTTTTCGGATCGACCGCCACGGTCTGCACCCAGGGACTATTCTTCTCGCGCATCAGCTGCAGATCCTGGTTAGAGACGTCGATGCTGTAGAGCTTGATCTCGGTGCGGCCGTTCTCCTGCAGCGCCTTATAGGCGCCCTGGCTAAAGGCGTCCCACGCGCCCCAGATCGCGTCGATCTTTCCTTTCGGATACTTCGCCAGAATCGCGCCGATCTTATTGGCGGTATCGCCCTGCACGTCGGAGGAGACCGCGCCGATCGACTCCAGCTGATGAATGCCTGGATTCTCCTTCAGCAGCTTCTCATACACCACCTGACGGCGCTCCATTGCCGGGAAACCGGCCACCCACAGCTTGACGATATTGGCCTTGCCGTTGAAATCCTTGATCAGCTGGCCGAGCGACGACTGCGCCAGCGAGGCGTCATCCTGCGCGGTGACGGTCACGCCGGGGATCGGCGTATCGACCGGCGTGTCGAACACCGACACTTTGATGCCCGCGTCGGCGACGCGCTTCACCAGACCGCTGGCGTAGGGCGCTTTGCCGTGTGACAGAATAATGCCGTCATACTTCTGGCTGATCGCCTGATTAACGAAGTCCTGGAAACGCGCGTCGTCGCCGTTGCTGAGAAAGGTGCTGACCTTAAAGCCCAGCTTGCGGCCTTCCTGAATGGCGCCGGCGACAAACTGCGTGGTGTTGTCGTCGGAGCCCAGGTTACGGATCACCGCGATGCGCACCGGTCCTTCGTGACTGGCGATGGGAGCAGGCACGGGAGCGACCGTATCGGCGACGGCGCTGGCGGCGATCAGGCTGACGGCCAGCAGAGAGAGCGTTATTTTTTTCATTGTCTTTTTCCAGGTTAATCAGCGTTAGCGGCGCTGAACGTAGGTCATCGCCAGTGCCAGAGCCAGCACCAGTCCTTTAATAATGTCCATGGCGTAATAGGGAACGGAAAGCATCACCAGCCCGTTTTGCAGCACGCCGAGCAGCACCGCACCTACCAGCGTGCCGAGCGCGTTAGGCTTGCCGGCGCCCGCCAGCGACAGCCCGATCCAGGCGGCCGCCACGGCGTCCATCAGGTAGCCGCCGCCAGCGTTGACCTGCGACGAACCGATGCGCGACGCCAGCAGAATGCCGCCCAGGCCCGCCAGCAGCGAGGCGATCACATAGGCCAGCACGCGATAGCGCGTGGTGCGGATGCCGGAGAGGCGCGCCGCTTCCGGGTTGCCGCCCAGCGCATACATGCGGCGGCCGTGCGTGGTGAGCGACAGCGCCAGCTGCGCCGCCGCCGTCACCACCAGCATAATAATGACGATCACCGGCACCTGGCCGAGCAGGCCGAAGCCCGCCGGAATAGCGCCTTCCGCCATATCGCCGCTCGGCATCACCATGTTTTCCGTGATCGAACCGCCGAAGCTATAGGTCATCGCTACGCCCTGGATAATAAACAGCGTGGCGAGCGTCGCCAGCATATCGGGAATGCACAAAATCACGATCAGAAAGGCGTTGAACAGGCCGATCAGCGTACAGAGCGCCAGGGTCAGCGCAATCGCCTCGACGCTGTTCATGCCGTACCAGACGAACAGCGAGATCACCAGCGCGTTGGCCAGCGAGGCGGTGGAGCCGACCGACAGATCGAAGCCGCCGACGGTCAGCGACACCGAGACGCCCACGGCGATCACCGTCACGATGGCGATGGAACGCAGAATATTGATGATGTTGTTGGGTTCCAGAAAACTGTCGGAGGCGATGCCGAAGCCGGCAATCAGCAGGGCGACCGTGATCAGCATGCCCCACTTATAGAGGAAGTCGAACAGTCGATGGCGCAGCGGCGTCGCCGCGGTCAGGGTAATCTCTTTGCTGCTCACGCAGGGGTTCCTCCAGTGGAATAAAGCAGAAGCGTCTCTTCGGTGGCCGCGCGCCCGTCCAGCTCGGCCACGATGCGCCCGTCCCAGAGCACGCAAATTCGGTCGCACAGCCCAACCAGCTCGGAAAATTCGCCGGAGGCGTAAATCACACCTTTGCCTTCCTGAGCCAGACCGCTAATTAAGCGGAACAGTTCGGTTTTCGCCTTGATATCGACGCCTTTGGTCGGCTCATCGAAAATCAGCACGTCGGCGTGGCTGCGCAGCCACTTGCCGATGGCAATCTTCTGCTGGTTGCCGCCGGAGAGGCGGCGCAGCGGCTGCCCCGGACCGGTGGTGCGCACGTTCAGACGCTGGATCACCGCTTCCGCCCAGCGCCACGCCTGGCGATGGCCGAACAGGCTCCAGCGCGAAAAGCTGCTGTCGGCGCTGACGCTGAGGTTCATCGCCACCGGCTCGTCGATAAAAATGCCCTCTTTGCGCCGCTCTTCCGGCACCAGCGCCATGCGCCGGCTCACCGAATCGTGCGGCGAGCGCGGCCGCCACGGCTTGCCGTGCAGCTCGCCGCGCGTTACGCGGCTTTTGCTGGCGCCGAACAGCGCTTTGCACAGCTCGGTTTTGCCCGCGCCCGCCAGCCCGGCGATGCCGAGGATCTCGCCCTGGTGCAGCCGCAGCGAAATATCCTGCAGCAGCCGATCGTCGTGCAGCCCCTCTACCGCCAGCAGCAGCGGCTGCGCGCTGGCGGGACGGCGCGGCGGATAGATATCGGTCAGCTGATGGCCGAGCATCTTCTCGACGATCTGCTCGCCGCTGAGCGCGGCCATCGGGCCGCTCTCGATCAGGCGGCCGTCGCGCAGCACCGTCAGACGGTCGCAGATCGCCTTCAGCTCATGAATGCGGTGCGAGATAAACACCACGCCGATGCCGCTGTTTTGCAGGCGGCGCACCACGGCGAAGAGCCGCTCGCTTTCGTGCTGGTCGAGCGGGGCGGTCGGTTCGTCGAGGATCAGAAAGCGGCAATGGTGCGACAGCGCGCGCGCCAGCAAAATCTGCTGCTTCTCCGCCAGGGTGCAGCGCTCCACCAGTTGGTTCACGTCGATATTCGCCTCGAGCTGCGCCAGCAGGGCGCGTGCCTGGCGGCGAATAGCGCGCCAGCGAAAACCGTGTCCCGGTTCGGCCAGCCGATCCAGCAGGATGTTTTCCGCCACGCTGAGCTGAGGCACCAGCGCCACGTCCACCTCCTGCTGCACCAGGTGAATGCCGAGTCGTTTCGCGTCGCGCGGGCTGCGTATCGACACCGGCGCGCCGTCCAGCCGGATTTCGCCGCTGTAGTGGCCGTGCGCGCCGGACAGCACCGCCATCAGCGTCGATTTGCCCGCGCCGTTAGCGCCGGTCAGCGCATGCACCGAGTGGCCTTCCGCGACGAAATCCACCTGCGTCAGCGCGGCGAATCCGCCGAATGCGAGTGAGATATTACGCATCTCAAGGCGGTTTAAGGCACTCATTAGCTGAAGCTCCCCTGTTACTGGCTGGCCGCAATTTTTTCCTGAAGTTTCAGGCGCGGCAACAGCCGAAAGCGCATAAGCTAGCACGAAATCTTATTAGCCATCCAGACATCTGGATAGTTTGGCGGCTAAAGCTGGCACGCCCGATAACGCTGGTGTTTTACAACAGGGAAGGAAAGAGAAGTGGTGTTTTATGCTGGCGCGGCGCGCGGGCATAAAAAAACCAGGCCGAAGCCTGGTTGCATGCAGCTGATAAACTCACTACGCGGATGACATGGACCGAAGAGCAAAGCGTCCCGCGCAAGGGACTGCGCGGGCCGAGCTGCCAGGGATGGCGTTTTGCGACTTTGCGATCGGGCCATGCCATCCGCGTTAGCGCAGAGCAACATTCCTAAACCAGACCGAAGCCTGGTTTATCAAAACATGACGCGCTTACTTTTCTGGAATCACATTCAGCAGAGTAGTGAGCAGTTTCCAGTAAAGGCCAACGCTCTCAATATGCACCTGCTCGTCCGGCGAGTGCGGACCGGTGATGGTCGGGCCGATAGAAACCATATCCATGTTCGGGTAAGGCTTCTTGAACAGACCGCACTCGAGACCGGCGTGGATCACCTGAATGTTCGGCGTTTTGTCGAACAGCGCGATATAGGTCTGACGGGTCAGCGCCATAATCGGCGAGTTGGCGTCAGGCTGCCAGCCCGGATAGCCGCCTTTCGGTTTAGTCTGCGCGCCAGCCAGCTGGCCGAGGGAGGTCAGCATCTGCACCACGTAGTCGCGGCCGGTGTCGATCAGCGAACGGATCAGGCAGTTAATCTCCGCCTTGTCATGATCCATGGTGACCACGCCGACGTTCAGCGAGGTTTCCACCACGCCTTTCGCCACGTCGGAGTTGCGGATAACGCCGTTCGGCGTGCTGTTCAGCAGGTTCAGGAAACGGTCGCGGCTCTCTGCGCTCAGCGCCTCGCCCTGATGCGCCAGCGGCTCGGTAACGACGTTGATGTTCTTCTCGTTCACGCCGTGCTCGTTTTGCAGCGCCAGCAGGAAGTGCGCCGCGGCTGATTTCAGCGCGTCGACCTTATGGCTCTCGACCGCCAGCGTAGCGAAGGCCTCGCGCGGGATAGCGTTGCGCAGCGTGCCGCCGGTAAAGTCAATCAGACGCAGGTCGAGCTCGGCGGCGTGCGCGGCGAGGAATCGCGCCAGCAGCTTGTTGGCATTGCCGAGACCCATATGGATATCCGCGCCGGAGTGGCCGCCGCGCAGCCCTTTCAGGGTCAGCTTCAGGGTGTCGAAATCAGCCGGAACCGCTTCGCGCGTCAGCGGCAGGGTAGTGATAAAGTCGATGCCGCCGGCGCAGCCCATGTAGATCTCGCCTTCCTCTTCCGAGTCGGTGTTGATCAGGATCTCAGCCTGCAGCCAGTTCGGCTGCAGACCGAAGGCGCCGTCCATGCCGGTCTCTTCGGTCATGGTGAGCAGCACTTCCAGCGGGCCGTGAGTCAGGCTGCTGTCGGCCAGCACCGCCAGCGCGGACGCCATGCCGATGCCGTTGTCGGCGCCCAGCGTGGTGCCGCGCGCCTTCACCCATTCGCCATCAATATAGGGCTGAATCGGATCTTTAGTGAAGTCATGGGCGGTGTCGTTGTTTTTCTGCGGCACCATATCGAGGTGAGCCTGCAGCGCCACCGGCGTGCGGTTTTCCATCCCGGCGGTTGCCGGTTTGCGGATCAGGATATTGCCGACCGCGTCGCGCTCGACCCAAAAACCTTGCTCTTTCGCCCAGCCGACAATATAGGTGGCCAGCGCTTCTTCATGAAAAGAGGGGTGCGGAATGGAGCAGATTTTGGCGAAGATATCCCACAGCGGTTGGGGAGAAAGCTGAGACAATTCAGACACGACAGGTCTCCTGTGTCAGTGCGCCGGCCAGGCCGGTGTGCGCGAGTTTCCAGTGAATGGTCGCCGTCAGCGAATCTGACGTGATGGGGCTGAGAATATCACTGTTATCGCCGGGTGCGTACTCAGGCGCGCTAAAAAGCCGCAACCAGTGGTTCGGATGCTGGTTTTTAGCGCTGAGGATCCTTATAATCTCGCGCAACCTTTTTCCCGTTGCACATTTTTAAGCCGATTAAACTGGCTGGGATCGCTATTCATGAGTGAAAAATACGTCGTTACCTGGGACATGCTGCAGATTCATGCCCGCAAACTGGCTCAGCGCCTGCTGCCTGTCGAACAGTGGAAGGGCATTATCGCGGTCAGCCGCGGCGGCCTGGTGCCGGCTTCTCTGCTGGCGCGCGAGCTCGGCATTCGCTATGTCGACACCGTCTGCATCTCCAGCTACGACCACGACCATCAGCGCGAGATGACCGTGCTTAAGCGCGCGGAAGGCGACGGCGAAGGCTTTATCGTCATCGACGACCTGGTGGACACCGGCGGCACCGCGCAGGCGATCCGCGAGATGTATCCTAAAGCGCATTTCGTCACTATCTTCGCTAAGCCGGCAGGCCGCCCGCTGGTGGACGACTACGTGGTGGATATCCCGCAGAACACCTGGATCGAGCAGCCGTGGGACATGGGCGTGGTTTACATTCCGCCTATCGTTAAAGGCGCCTGATCGTTTCGTGTTAACAGCGCCCGGCTTGCCGGGCGTTGTGCTTTCTGCCGCCGGCATCCGATAGACGGCGGGTAGCATGGCCTGCCCGCAACGCGTCCTGCGCTCTTTTGCACCTCGCGCCGCCCCTGACCCTGCAGTACACTTAGCCTCTGCCAGAGCCGTCAGGAGAACCGAGCATGTCGAGCAAAAATCTCAGCGAAGAGCTATTTAAGCCGCACTACAACTACCCCGAAACCTCCTCGCTGGTGCATCGCCAGCATCACGCCCAGGTAGACGTCGAAGCGACGCTGGACGGCAGCAGCCAGCACGGCTGGTATCGCATGCTCAACAAACTGATGTGGACGTGGCGCGGCGTGCCGCCGCAGGAGATCATCGAAGTGCTGGCGCGTATCGCCAACAGCGACCAGCGCCATACCGACGACGCGCTGCTCGACACCGTGATCGGTTTTCGCAGCGGCAACTGGGCGTTTGAGTGGTCGAAGCAGGCGGGCCGCTGGCAGGCGCGCGCGCAGGAAGAGCGCGACGACAGCCTGGCTGGCGAATACTGGCTGCGCGCTTCGCACCTCTTTAGCATGGCCGCCTATCCCTATATCAAAGGCGACGAGCTGGCGGATCAGGCGCAGACGCTGGCGAATCGCGCCTACGAAGAGGCGACGCGTCGACTGCCCGGCGAACTCAGGGCGCTGAGCTTTAATATCGAGGGCGGCAGCCCGATCACCGGCTTTCTGCATATGCCGCCCAACGTCTCGGCGCCGTATCCCACCGTGCTGCTGTGCGGCGGCCTCGACTCGCTGCAAAGCGATCACTATCGCCTGTTCCATGACTATCTGGCGCCGCGCGGCATCGCCATGCTGACGCTGGATATGCCGTCGGTGGGCTTCTCCGTGAAGTGGCGGCTCAACCAGGACACCAGCTTCCTGCATCAGCAGGTGTTGCGCGATCTGGCGAACGTGCCCTGGATCGATCACCGGCGCGTGGCGGCGTTCGGCTATCGCTTCGGCGCCAACGTCGCGGTGCGGCTCGCCTATCTGGAAGCGCCGCGCCTGCGCGCCGTCGCGACGCTCGGGCCGATGGTGCACAGCCTGCTGACCAGCGCGCAGCAGCAGGACGCCATCCCGGATATGTATATGGATATGCTCGCCAGCCGCCTCGGCATGGCCTTTACCAGCGACAGCGCGCTGCGCACCGAGCTGAATCGCTACTCGCTCAAAGTGCAGGGGCTGCTGGGCCGCCGCACCCCGACGCCGATGCTGGCGGGCTACTGGCCGGACGATCCCTTCGGCCCGGAAGAGGACGCGCGGCTGATCGCCAGCTCCTCCGCCGACGGCAAACTGCTGCCGATCGCCGTCAGGCCGGCGCTGGCGAATTTCGAGCGCGCGCTGAATGAGGTTTGCGACTGGCTGGCAAAGCGGTTACAACAGTAGCTGGCAAATTCACAGCGGTTTGCTTTAATACTAACGGTCAAACTTATGGAGAATTAGCATGACGTTACCGAGTGGTCATCCCCGTAGTCGCCTGCTTAAGCGCTTCACCGAGCTGGGACCGTATATCCGCGAAGGGAAATGTGAAGAAACGCGGTTCTTTTTCGACTGCCTGGCCGCCTGCGTCAATGTCAAACCCGCGCCGGAAAGCCGTGAGTTCTGGGGCTGGTGGATGGAGCTGGACGCGCAGCAAGACCATTTTACCTACGTTTATCATATTGGCCTGTTCGATAAAGACGGCGACTGGTCCGTGGCGAACATCAAGGGAAAAGAGAACAATCAGAAGGTGGAAGAGACGCTGCGTAACTTCCATACCCGGCTGAAAGCGATGTTGCAGGAGCTGAATCTGGGGCTGGCGCCCGCCAGCGGCTTTAAAGAGCCGGTCGATCTCAGCGCTTAATTCTGAACCCTGAATGGCAGGCATAGTTCGATTCGCTTCGGCTATGCCTGTTCTGCATTATTGCTGCGCTTGCGCTGCGTTTATATTTCCTCCTCTTTATTGCTATTTCCTGACGCGTCAGTTTTTACCTCTTTTACTCCCGCTTTTATTTAATTTTCCCATTCAGACAAAAAACATTTCCGCTGCTTATTTGATTATGGATATTAACTAAACCTGCTTTATAAAAGCAGGATAATCAACGTTGCCAGCCGAAATAGCAGATCCAGATAAATCAGAGTGCGGCACGGCATAATTCTTATTCTCATTTTATTGAGGGGGATCGCACTGACGATTTGTAGACGTTTTCCTGACGAAATGGTGTGATACCCGCCAGCGCGACTGCAACTGTCGCGGCTTTTCTCCGTTTGTTATCGGCAAAAAAAGAATGCCAACCCGGACACCTAAAAGTCTGGGTGGTCCTGTGCTGTCTCTCTGGAGGAAAACCCTTTGTTTAAATTAAATCCGCTGTTATTAAGCCTGGCCGCTGCGCCCGGGCTGCTTTTTCCGATTACCGGTAGTCAGGCCGCTACGTTAAAACCTTTTTCCCCGTTATTAAATGACAATAAGGCAGGCGTATTTTGTGTCTGTAATGGCTCGACGCAAACCCTGAGCGGTATTCAGCGCTTTCAGCCGGGCGAGGATGGCGGCCGCCCCATTACCGTCGGCGAATTATTATCAGGCGGCAGAATTATTTCCGATGACAATGTTATCGGCGCGGATCGCCTGACGTTCGGCGCGCAGGATTATCTGATTAACGTGCCTGACGGCAACGGCAGCGGCAATAATCCGCTGCCGGTGTTTAATTCGGCGAATATCAGCGCGCTCGCCTCGGTCACGCCCGCCAGCGAATTACCCAACTACTACAACGTCAACGGACAGCAGTATATCGATGCCCGCGTGGCGCAGGTGAGCAACGGCACCATTAACGTCGATATCGGCGTCGACGGCGCGGCCACCACCGCCGCCACCAACGGCTGGAGCATGGCGGCGAAGCAGAGCCAGCTGTTTACCGCCAGCGGCAGCGGGGCGATGAACTGGCAGTCGGCTAACCGCATCGCCTTTACCGGATCCTATACCGAATACACTTCCAACCTGGCCTGGTGGGTAGATAACGTCGCCCAGTACAGCGGTCCCTTCAGCGTCACCACGCTGGACGGCAACAGCCGCGAATTCAACGTCGCCAGCCTGAGCGATCTGCGGCAGTACAACGACTGGCTGATTGAGCAGCTGCAGAGCGGCAACCTCAGCGCCGGCAGCTACAACGGCGAATTCAATAAGGCGCTGTCGCTCTACAGCGCGCCCATCGCCTATGTGATCGACGCCGATGAATACAACGACGAGGTGACGCTGCCGGTGGGCGAGCGCTCGGTGCTGAGCGCCGACGGCCCTGGCGCCAGCGTCTCGGTGCAGAAGGGCGCCACGCTGGAGGTGGTCGACTCCGACGGCGGCGCGGTGCGCGCCACCAACGGCGCGAAGGCCACCATTGACGGCAAGCTGGCCGCCAGCGGATCGGCGGCCCATGACAACACCGCGCTGCGGCTGGCGGGCGCCAGCGGCGTCAATAACGGCGTCATCAACGGCGGCTTCTTCAACAACGCAGACGGCAGCGGCGTGGATGCGGCGACGCTCGGCTACAGCGGCACCGCGGTGCTGGCGACCGGCGGCAGCCGTTTCGTCAACAACGGCGTGCTTAATTACGCCACCACGCAACCGGGCAGCGCGCTGCGGCTAAGCGACGCCCAAGGGATCAATAACGGCGCGATTAACCTCGGCGTGGCGGCGTCGAGCGGCAGCCACAGCAGCGCGGGCGTCTTGCTCGACACCAGCGGCGCCAGCTTTATTAACACCGCGGGCGGCGTGATCTATGTCGGCCGCGCGCCGCAGAACGCGAAAAGCGACATCGTGGAGGAGGTGGCGATTAACCAGAGCGGCGGCGTCAGCGCCATTTCGCAGCGGTTTAACTCCACCGCGATCAACGACGGGCGCATCGTGCTCGGCAGACTGGTGCAAAATGCCGCCGCCATGCGCGTCGAAAGCGGCCCGGAGGCGATTGCGCTCAACAACGGCACCATCGATCTCAACGGCCGCGCGCAGTTTCGCCCGGCGGAAAGCATCGGCCTGCTGGCGATCGATTCCGGCAGCGGCGGACTGGTGGGCAACAACGGCACCATCAACCTTAACGGCGACGGCGGCACCGGCATCAAGGTCATCGCCAGCGACGGCGAGCGCGCCAGCGCCTTTTCCAGCGGGGCGATCAACGTCACCGGCCGCGCCGATACCCTGAACGGCAGCTTCAACACGGCGGTCTGGGTCAACGGGCAGGGCAGCGGCGACGCCTCCGCCACGCTGAGCGGACCGATCGCTCTGCAGGGCTACGGCGCGGTCGGCATTCGCGCCGAGGGAGACGCCACGGTCGATCTCACCGCCGATGCGGTGCCGCAGCTCGGCGGCAGCGGAGAGTATCAGATGGGTTTCCTCGCCATCGGACCGAATGCGCACATCAATCTGCCGCAGGCGGGCAACTATGCCACCGGCCCTGACGACTGGTACGCCACCATTTTTCGCTATCAGGACGGCGCGGACTTCGACGGCGCCGGGCTGACCATCGCGCCGGGCGCGGCGTTCTCCACCGGCATCGAAGCGGTGGGCGAGGGTTCGGTGGTCAACACCCACGGCGCGACGTTTAATATCGGCAACACCTCGACCGGCCTGCGCATCGAGGGCGGCGCGCAGGGCACCATCGATGCGGCGACGCAGCTTAACCTCAACGTCGGCGGCGCGACGGCGGCGGTGGTGGACGGCAACTACTACAACCTGACGCGCTACATCACCAACAGCTTCGACCAGCCTTTCGCCTCGACGCTGGTCAACCACGCGAATATCAACGGTCAGAGCGGCCTGCAGGTCGGTTTGATCGCCCAGTACGGCGGCGCGCTGACCAACACCGGCGACATCAGCCTGCGCGGCGAACAGAGCTACGGCATCCAGGCGCTGGTCGGCGGCCAGGCGACCAGCAGCGGCACCATTAGCGTCAGCGACGGCGCGGTGGCGCTCTTTGCATCGGGCTACGTCTTTGCCGATCCGGGAAACAGCACCATTACCAGCAGCGGCACGCTGAACGTGACGGCAGGCAGCGCGGACGGCTTTTTCCCTACCACCGGACTGTATGCGGTGGGCGATGGGGCGCGCATCGAGCAGAACGGCACGATTAACCTCTACGGCGAGAACGCGCTGGCGGGCGAGGCGCTCTACGGCGGCTGGATTACGCTTGGCCCGCAGAGCAAAGTGGTGTTCCACGACGCTAACCAGACCGGCTACCGGCTGGTGGAGGGCGGCGGCATTCTGAATACCCAGGGCGGCAGCCAGGATGTGACAACCAGTGGGTCAACGCTCTATCGACTCGCCAACGGCGCGATTTTCGGCGCGCAGGCGGCCAGCATCACCCTGAGCGGCGACGACACCACCGGCATTCATATTTCAGACTACGGCACCACCATGTACGGCAACGATAACTACACCCTGAACGGCAAAGGCGCGGTGGCGCTGCGCGCCGATAACGGCGCCTATGCGGAGCTCAGTAATGTCGTGCTGAACGGCGAGAACAGTATCGGCGCCATCAGCGAGAACGGCGACGGTGCGGTGTTCAGCTATGGCGAACTCAGCGGCAGCGGCAAAAATATTACTGGCCTGCAGGCCAGCAGCGGCGCCACGGTGATGAATATCGGCACCGTCAATCTTACCGGCGAGAACAGCACCGGCGTGCGGCTATTTAACAATGGCCGCGCGATCAACGAAAGTCTGATCAGGGTCGCATCCGGCATCGGCATCAACGTCAGCCAGGGGGCCGGATTGTATCAGCCTTATAACGGCACGGTGCAGGTAGACGGCGGCATCGCCGGGGCGCGCGTCGGCGAAAACGCCACGCTCAATATCGACGGCGACGAACTGTTCCGCAGCGGTATCTGGACCAACGGCGGCGCGGATGCGGTGCTGCTGGATCGCGGCGCGGCGGGGCTCCAGGTGAGCGACATTATCCTCAGCGCCCAGGGGGGCGGTAGCGTGATCAACAACCGCGCGGAAACCGCCAACATAGCCTTGAACAACGCCTATATGGTCGCCGTGGATGGCGCAGGCATCCGCTCCGCCACCTCGTTTGACTATAGCGGCAGCGCTTTTATAGAGGCGATGGGCAGCGCGACCGGCTATCTGTTCCAGAATGAGGATGGCTCAACCACCGCTAACGATCTGCGGGTAGGGCCGGGCTATCAGATTATCGTCAGCGGCAGCGGCGACGCGATCCGCGCTAATACCAGAGGGCGAGTCTTCTCCGACGGCTTTATCGCCATCACCAGCGAGAGCGGCGGGTCGGCCATTGTTACCCGCACCGCCAGCGAGGTCGTTAACCGCGGATCGATCTTCTCCAACAGTCGCGTGGCGCCGGTGATCGATCTGCGCGGCGGCCAGACGCTGTTTATCAACCAGGGCGATATCAGCACCACCTATCCGGACACGCCTGTCGTGGCGGGCGGCGCCACTAATGACCAGCTCGCCTTTATCGGCGGCAGCGTCATCGGCGAGGTCGATACCGGCAACGGCAGCGATACGCTTGTCGTCACCGGCGGCACCCTCAACGGCAGCCTGACCATGGGCAGTGGCGCAAACAACCAGGCGCTGATTGAGAACGTCAGCCTGGCGAATACCCGTCATATCACCACCGCGGGCGGCGTCGGCAGCACGCTCAGCTTCAGCAACATCGACGCCAGCGGCGGCTCCCTCAGCGCCGATGACCTCAGCAAGGGGGTTAACCTCGGCGCGGGCTGGAGCACGCTTAACTTCACTAAAACCCAGTGGACGCTGACCGATAACCTGAAGCTGGCGCACAGCACCATCAATATCGACCGCGACTCCACGCTGTTTGCCGGGAATAACGTCAACCCGCTGCTGGCGGGCGCCACCGACGACTCGCTGGTGGTGAACAACGCCGGTACGCTCGATCTGAGCAACGGCGGCGCGGGCAACAATCTGCTGACCATCGACGGCACGCTGGCGTCGCTCGGCGGCACGCTGCGGCTGGCGACGAGGCTTAGCGGCGCAGGCGGCCAGAGCGATGCGCTGCGGGTGAACGGCGACGTCACCGGCACCACGCTGATTGACGATCGTATTCTCGCAGGCAGCGCCGCGACGCAGAGCGACGCCAGCGGCGACGGCGCGATCGACGGCCGCGAAGGCGTCTCGCTGGCGCAGGTTTCCGGCAACGCCAGCGCCGACAGCTTCGCGCTGCAGGGCGGCTATCTTGCCGCCGGGCCCTGGCAGTATGGGCTATATGCGTTTGCGCCCGACGGCAGCGGCGCGGGCTGGGACTACCGGCTTGCTAACCGCTATGTCTGCGAGGACGGTACGCTGTGCCAGCCGCAGGCGGGCCGCGCCGCATCGCGCGCGGCGCGTCCGGCGCTGGCGCCGCAGGTGCCCTCGTATCTCTCCGCGCCGGTCGGTCTGGCCTACTACACCCAGGCGATTACCGACGATCTGCATAAGCGTCTCGGCGAACTGCGCGACGGCCAGCGCAGCGGCGCGGGCGGCGAGCTGTTCCTGCGCTATCTCGGCTCGAATCTGACATATCAGAGCAACCGCGACTTTAGCGACTACGGCTTTGACGCCGATATCGACTACAGCGCGGTGCAGCTCGGCGGCAACCTGCTGCAGCTGGACGGCGCGAGCGACAGCCTGCGCGGCGGCGTCGCCTATACGCGCGGCAATACGCGCATTCGTCCGCACGCGGCCGACGGCTACAGCGCTACCACGTTCGACAGCGACAGCGTCTCGTTCTACGGCACCTGGCAGCGCGACAGCGGCTTCTATCTGGACGGCTCGCTGAGCTGGAGTTGGCACCGCGGCGACACCGATATCGCCCGGCAAAAAGAGGTGGCGAAGCTGAAGGCCGACGGCTGGAGCGCCTCGCTGGAAACGGGATATCCCTTTGTTTTTGCCAACGGCCTGCGTCTTGAGCCGCAGGCGCAGCTCACCTGGATGCGCCTTAAGTTCGACGACGCTACCGATAAGGATGGCACCACCGTGAAGTTCGACGACGACGATCAGACCATCGGCCGTCTCGGCGCGCGGCTGGATCGCACCTGGCAGGATGACGCGCAGCGCGAATATACGCCTTATCTGCGCGCCAACTACTCTCGCGGCTGGGGCGGCGGATCGAAGGTGAAAGTCGGCGCGGCGGGGAGCGACATCAGCCAGGATTTCAACAGCGGCAGGTTCGGGCAGATGTGGGACGTCGGGGTAGGCGGCACCACCCGCTTCCGCAACGACGTGTCGCTCTACGCCGAAGCGGACTACCGCAAGGAGATTGACGGCAACGGCGCGAAGGGGTGGCGTTATAATGCCGGGGTACGCTGGACGTTCTGAGTGCGAATGGCAAACCGCACGGATGTTAAAGCGCGGGTGGGGCGGGACGAAGAGCAAAGCGTCCCGCGACAGGGATGTCGCGGGCCGAGCGCGCAGGGAAGCCTTGAGCGACTTTGCGATCGGGCCGCCCCACCCGCGCCGTGCCCGCAGAAGAAAAAGAAAGGGCCGCTGATGAGGCGGCCCTTGTTTATCAGACACATTGAGGGGAAAGCACTGATGCCGTCGCGCGTCGCGTCGCGGCGGCGTCAGATTTTTAGAACTGGTAGGTCATGCCCAGCGCAACCACGTCGTCGTTGTTCAGGCTTAGACGGTTGTCGTCGTCCAGCTGGTTGATTTTGTAATCCACGAACGCCGACATGTTTTTGTTGAAGTAGTAGGTGGCGCCCACGTCGATATATTTCACCAGATCCGCATCGCCGATACCGTTTTCGATATCTTTGCCTTTGGTCTGCACGTAGCCCAGTGACGGACGCAGGCCGAAATCAAACTGATACTGCGCCACCAGCTCGATATTCTGCGCTTTGTTCGCCGCGCCCGCTGCCGCCAGACCCGTTGCGCGGTTGGTGCCGCTGAACGGCGTCATATTGCGCGTTTCGGTATAGATAGCGGCCAGATAGACGCTGTTGGCATCATATTTCACGCCTGCGCCCCAGGAGTCGGCACGGTCGCCCTGACCGTAAACGCGCGCCTGCTGCTGGTTGGTGCGGTCGGAAGAGGTGATTGCCGACATCACGCTGATGCCGGTATCGGCGATGGTGTAGCCCAGCGACGCGCCGTAGCCGTCGCCGTTCTGACGGTTGATGTCGGTACGCGAGTTGGCGCCGTTGGCGTCGTTGCGGCCCTGGTACTGCAGCGCGAAGCGCAGGCCGTCAACCAGACCAAAGAAGTTGTTGTTGCGATAGGTGGCTACGCCGGTGGCGCGCTGCGTCATATAGCTGTCCGCACGCGCGGTGCCGTCGCCGCCGAATTCCGGGAAGACGTCGGTCCAGGCTTCGACATCATAGAGCACGCCGTAGTTGCGGCCGTAATCGACAGAGCCGTACTGACCAAACTTCAGACCGGCAAAGCCCAGACGGGTTTTGTTGCCGTTATTGGCGTCGGCGCCTTCAGAGTTATTGACGTTGTACTGATATTCCCACTGGCCGTAACCGGTCATCAGGTCGTTGATCTGGGTCTGGCCTTTGAAGCCGATACGTACATAGGACTTATCCCCGTCCTGGCTGTCCGCGTCGCTCAGGTAGTGCATCGCTTTTACTTTGCCGTAGAAGTCCAGCTTATTGCCGTCTTTGTTATACACTTCCGCCGCGTGAGCAGCAGAAGTCAGCGCCAGAGCAGAGACGACGAGTGCCAGTGTACTTTTCTTCATTTGCTATCAATCCCGATGAGTAAAATGTGTTATGCCCCTGAAAAGGGCTTATAAAACAGGGGACGTTTTACCGTCTGGAGATGAACGTTTTATGACATTTTTTCTGATTTCTTGTGATATGCGAACTTTTGGTCTACTCGCTTGTCTCGGGTTTTTCGTGCTTTTCCCCGGCGGAGAGTTGGCTTCGCTTCCTACTCCTGATAAAAAGTTCCTTCGCAGAAATTTTTTTCTTTTTTTACTTAAACGGCAGGAAATATGAGCGGCAGTCAGACCCTGGTGGTCAAATTGGGGACCAGCGTCCTTACCGGCGGTTCGCGCCGGTTGAATCGGGCGCATATGGTGGAACTGGTTCGTCAGTGCGCGCAGCAGCACGCGGCCGGCCATCGCATCGTGATCGTCACCTCCGGCGCGATGGCCGCCGGGCGCGAGCACCTGGGTTACCCGGAACTGCCCCCTACCATCGCCTCAAAGCAGCTGCTGGCTGCGGTGGGGCAGAGCCGTTTAATTCAGCTGTGGGAGCAGCTGTTCTCTATCTACGGCATCCATATCGGCCAGATGCTGCTGACCCGCGCGGATATGGAGGATCGCGAGCGTTTCCTCAACGCCCGCGACACCCTGCGCGCGCTGCTGGACAACCATATCGTGCCGGTGATTAACGAAAATGACGCGGTGGCCACGGCGGAGATTAAAGTCGGCGACAACGATAACCTGTCGGCGCTGGCAGCGATGCTGGGCGGCGCCGACAAGCTGCTGCTGCTCACCGATCAGCAGGGGCTCTATACGGCCGATCCGCGCAGCAATCCGCAGGCGGAGCTGATCGCCGACGTGCATGAAATCGACGACGCGCTGCGCGCGCTGGCGGGCGACAGCGTCTCTGGCCTGGGCACCGGCGGCATGTCCACCAAGCTGCAGGCGGCGGACGTCGCCTGTCGCGCCGGCATCGACACCATTATCGCCGCGGGCAGCCGTCCCGGCGTGATCGCCGACGTGATCGCCGGCAACCCGGTCGGCACACGCTTTCACGCCATGCAGTCGCCGCTGGAGAACCGCAAGCGCTGGATCTTCGGCGCGCCGCCGGCCGGTGAGATCACCGTGGACGACGGCGCGCTGGCGGCGATGCTGGAACGCGGCAGTTCGCTGCTGCCGAAAGGCATTCGCGAGGTGCGCGGCAACTTTTCGCGCGGCGAGGTGATCCGCATTCGCAGCCTGCAGGGCCGCGATATCGCGCACGGCGTCTCCCGCTACAATAGCGATGCGCTGCGCATCATCGCCGGCCATCACAGCCAGCAGATCGGGGAGATCCTCGGCTACGAATACGGCCCGGTGGCCGTGCATCGCGACGACATGATCGTCAGTTAAGGAGCGGTCAAATGCTTGAAGAAATGGGAAAAGCGGCGCGCGCCGCCGCATATAAGCTGGCCGATCTGTCGACCGCTGAGAAAAACCAGGTGCTGCTGGCGATCGCCGATCGTCTCGACGCGGAGCGCGAGGCGATTCTGGCGGCTAACGAGCAGGATCTCGCCGATGCGCGCGCCAGCGGCATGAGCGCCGCGCTGCTCGATCGCCTGATGCTCAATCCACAGCGCCTGAGCGCCATCGCCGACGACGTGCGCAAAGTGTGCCAGCTCGCCGATCCGGTCGGCCAGCTGATCGACGGCGGCCTGCTCGACAGCGGACTGCGCATCGAACGTCGCCGCGTTCCGCTCGGCGTGGTCGGGGTGATCTACGAAGCGCGCCCTAACGTCACGGTGGATGTCGCCAGCCTGTGCCTGAAAACCGGCAACGCGTCGATTCTGCGCGGCGGAAAAGAGACGTGGCGCACCAACGCCGCCACGGTACGCGTGATCCAGAACGCGCTGCAGGCGTTTGGGCTGCCGGCGGCGGCGGTGCAGGCGATTGAAAATCCGGATCGCGAACTGGTGAATCAGCTGCTGAAGCTCGATCGCTACGTCGATATGCTGATCCCGCGCGGCGGCGCCGGCCTGCACAAGCTGTGCCGCGAAAACTCCACCATTCCGGTGATCACCGGCGGCATCGGCGTCTGCCATATCTATCTCGATGAAACCATGGAGGTCGCACCGGCGCTGGAGGTGATCGTCAACGCGAAAAAACAGCGGCCCAGCGCCTGCAACTCGCTGGAAACCCTGTTGATCCACCGCGCCGCCGCCGACCGTTTCCTGCCGGCGTTTACGGCGCGTATGGCGCAGGAAGGGATCCCGCTGCACGCCGACGAAAATCTGCTGGCGCGGCTGCAGGATAGCCCGGCCAGCGTGACGCCAGTCAGGCAGGGCGACTACGATGACGAGTGGCTGTCGCTCGATCTTAACGTGAAGCTGGTGGATGACATGGACGCGGCCATCGACCATATCCGTACGCACGGCACCCAGCATTCCGACGCGATCCTGACGCGCAGTACGCAGAACGCCAGTCGCTTTGTGAAACAGGTCGACTCCTCGGCGGTGTACGTCAACGCCAGCACGCGTTTCACCGACGGCGGCCAGTTCGGTCTCGGCGCGGAAGTGGCGGTGAGCACGCAAAAGCTGCATGCGCGCGGCCCGATGGGGCTGGAGGCGCTAACGACCTACAAATGGGTCGCGTGGGGCGACGATACGCTGCGCCCCTGATTGCGACTTTATTTAACAAAAAGGGTGTCCAGAGCGGGCGCCCTTTTTTTTAACCCCTGTTTTTCGATCCAGTTAATTTTGGAGTTTTCAGGTGCAACATTCGACGCGTCTGGACGCCACTTTTTTTTCAACAAAGTGGCTGGCTGTTTTTTGCCCGTTTTTCTACGGAACATTCCTGAAAGCCGCGCCGCAACGGGGCGCGGCGCGATCGAGACTGGTTGCCCAGAGCATGAGGAGGATAATGATAATTAGCGTTGCTTTACAAAAGCAATTGGGTAGCAAACGGACGGTAATATAAAATGAACTGGTAGCAATAATGAAAATAACATCCAGTATCTCCTCTATGGCAGATTATTAACTAATGGTTAAAAAAGAGAGTACGAGACAAGCTTTTACTGCCAGGCTGATTGCCGCGTGCGAAAGTGCGGGAATTGTCGGACATGGACGAAATAAACAGGTTGCCAAAGCGTTACAGCAGCTGGGGTGCAAAATATCGACGCCGGGCGTGTGGAAGTGGTTCAACGCGCAGTCCGTGCCTGATGATAATAATTTGCTGGCGCTAAGCCGTTTGCTGGGCGTACGGGTTGAATGGCTGCAGTATGGAATGGAAAAGCCCGCCGAATCGCTGTCGATCGACAGCCTGAAGGCGCAGCGCAACGTCTTCCGTATTGAAAGCCTCGATATTGGGCAAAAGTCAGCATCGGGATTGCACGCGCGCGATGAGTTTGTTGAGACCATTCATGCCATTGAATATGGCGTGGATGAGGCGCGCGTGCTGTTCAACGGTCGGCCGGCGGAAAATATTCGGTTGATAGCGATCAACAGCGATTCGATGGTAGAGACCTTTGCGCCGCGCGATCAGCTGTTCGTGGACATCAGCGTGAAGTTTTTTGACGGGGACGGCATCTATATTTTTACCCTCGATAACCAGCTCTACCTCAAGCGTTTGCAGCTTCAGCATAAGAAAATCGCTGTTATTTCAGATAATAAGCGTTATGAAACCTGGTATCTCAATCGGGAGGACGTCGACAGTATGCAGGTGATGGCCAAGGTGATTCTGAGCCAGGCGCGGCACTATCAGCTGCTGGGTTAACCTCTGGCTAAATTCTGTTCAGCTGCAAGCTGCTGAAAAAAAATAATTCAGCAGAATTCAAAAATTTAACCAATGGTAAATAAAAAATTAACTGTTGGTGTTTGATAAAGCATAAGAACAGGTTAATAATTTGAGCGTGGACCAACGAAGCCCTTCTCTCACGGAGTGAGCCGCTCTTAAACAATCGAGGCGCTGCACAAGCGCGAATCAAACCATCCAAAGTCAGTGAACTTTGGGATGGGGTGGATGCGCACATGCAGCGTCGTCAGATGCCGCCTTTTTCTCCCAACTCGCGCTTAGCCTGGCTGTTATTACAGCCGGGGCATTGCGTCGTGAGCGGAAAACGCGCCATCCGGGACGGTTCGGCTTGCCGAAAACCCATGCCTGCCACCCCATCGCCAAAGACTCATTCACAGGAGGAGTTATGGCGATAATACACTATGGCAAAAGCGTCTTTGTAGGTAATGCCCGTACCCGCAGGCATCGGCGGCGCCAGCCGCTCAGTCGACTCAAGCTCAGCATCGATCAGGCGCTGGGCTGCGAACCCGAAAATCCCCCGTTACGTCACGCCGAGCGCATCGCTCAGCGTCCGGTGACCTCGCGTGTTGAGCGGGCGATTGCCCCGACGCCCGTTAACCGTTCTGAAACCGCCAGTTTCGACAACTGCTGTTTGCCGCATGTGCATCTCTACGCCGTGCGCTAAATCTGCTCTCTATCCGCCTGTACCGCTGTATCTCACCTTTTCTCCCGTTTTATCTGGACGGGAATTCTCAACGCACTGTTTAGTTCCGCTGCTGGTTTCGCCTGCAGTTTTGCTGGTGTTATCTCTGGCACTGATCAGTGCGATTTAACTGTCGCTGTCGCATTGGGAATATCTTCCCATGCCCGGAAAAGAGGAATGATCATGAGCCAGATTATTGAGATTCTCAATTTTGAAGAGGGTTACGTCGAAGCGCCTTATCTCGACACGCAGGGGTTTCCCACCGTGGCGGGGGGCATACGCATCGGCCCGAAAGGCGCGTCGCTCAATAACTATGTGTTTCGCGTGCCGCGCCAGGTCGGCGACGTCTGGAAGAAGTGCATTATCGAAGGCAAAGCCCAGCAGATGCAGGGCCTGCCGCTGCTGCAGCAGGCGCTGGCGAAGTGCAACGACGCGCGCAGCGATGTGCTCTACAGCATGGCCTATCAGCTCGGCGTCGATGGACTTTCTTTGTTTAAAAACATGCTGACCGCAGTGGCGGCCGAGGATTACGACAGCGCGGCCAACTCCATGCTCAATAGCCTGTGGGCGCGTCAGACGCCGGGACGCGCCCGCCGTCATGCCGAAGTGATGCGCAGCGGCACCTACGACGTCTACAGGGGGCTGCTATGAGATGGCTCTTTTTTATCATCGCCGTGCTGATGGTGGTGATCGTGCTGCTGATTATGCAGCGCTTTACCACGCTGGAGTTCGTGGCGCATGCGCGCCTGCTGTTTAAAACCTGGTCGGTCTGGCTGGCGTCGCTCGGGTCGATGCTCAGCGCCTGGGTGCAATCTTTTCCCGCCGCCTCGGTAGACGCCTGGAACACCCTGCCAGAAGACGTGAAATCCATTCTGCCCCACAACTATCTCGGCCTGATCGGCGCCTTTATGGTGGCGATGGGCGTAATCGCGCAGTTTGTGCGGCAGAAGAATCTGGTGCAGCAGAAGCAGCAGCTTGAGGCGAAAAAATCATGAGTTTATTTACCGCACTGCTTAGCGGCGGCTGGCACTGGCTCGCCGTCATCGGCGCGCTGATCGCCGCGCTTGGCGCCAGCTATTTCGGCGGCAAAAAGATCGGCAAGGTGCAGCAGCAGGCCGAAGCCGATACCAAAAGCGCGCAGAAAGAGGCGGCGCAAACCGCCGCCGTCGCGCAACAACAGCAACAGCATCGCGAGGAGGCGACCCGTGTTAGCACCGAGAACAGCAATCTTGATGACGCTGCTGCTCGCGACAAGCTGCAGCAGTCGAAATACAACAAACCCTGAGCCCACGGCCATTACCGATTCGGCCTGCGTGCTTTTTTCCCCGATTTACACCCACGGCGACGACGCGCAGCGCATGGACGTTCGCACCGTTCGCGCCATCAATACCCACAACGACATGTGGGATCGGCTTTGCGGCCACCCGGCTAAACCCTGATTAACAACGTGCTTTAGTACCCTAAATCCTGAGGAGGATACCATGATTGAAGTAAACTCATTTGCTGAGCTGCGTACCACCAAACCCGCAACAGCAGGCCAGGTCGCCAGCCTGAACCGTTACTACGACAAGGACTCCACCTTCCGCGGCGGCGGCGATTTTGTCGGCTATCTCGGCACCACCACGCTCAAAGATGACGGCGGCACCATTGCGGTTGGCGACGGCTTTTACTGGAAGCGCACCATCAACGATCCCGCCGAGCTGAACGTGCTGCACTTCGGCGCGAAAGGGGATGGCTACGCCGACGATACCGAAGCCTTCATGCGCATGTACAACTGGACCAAAACCTGGAACGCCAACTGCGTCGCGCTGCCCGTGCGTTTTCCCGGCGGGAAATACCTGATCAAGCCGATCGATCTCAGCGCCACCGACGCGACCTTCTTTGGTCTGCTCGGCGACGATTCGCCGCTGGGCTCGCTGCCGCGCACCACCATTATCTCCGATAAGAGCGATGCGCCGGTGTTCAAGGTAAAAGCGCGCCGCACGGTGATCACCGGGATGGCGTGGAACGGTCAGGCGAGCGCCGACACCGTCGCCAATACCGGCACCATTACCGCCGATCTGGTGAGCAACAAGCAGCCGTTCTTCGAGAACACCTGTATCGAGGGGGAAACGGTGAATATTCACTGCTTCCGCGCGCAGAATACCGGTGGCACGGTGTTCAAGCTGCTGGATACGCTCGACAGTAAGTTCGACCAGATCTATACCCTCTACACCTATTCGCGCGTGTTCGATGTAGGCTGGTCAAACTCACCGCGCGGCGTCTGGGACCATTCGACGGCGATCGAGCTGAGCAACGCTAACTTCCAGACCGGCTACGGCGACGCCACGCTCTATATGCCGCGCGTCACCCAGGGGATTATGCGCAACGTCTGGATTGAGCATACGCGCAACCCGGGCGATCTCTCCGACGGCGGCTGGACCATTGACACGCTGAACATCGAGGATTGCGGTAGCCCGTTCAATCTGAACAATGCGCGCGTGGTGATGCGTCAGATCGGCCTGCAGTCTGGGGCGAGGATCTCTCAGGACGCCGCCAGCGGCCGCTGGCTCTCGACCTTCGAGTATGGTTATCGCCGCGATGAAAACCACGGCACCTTTATGACCGGCTCGCTGCGGGTAGGGTACTTCAGCGGTTATAAGGTCACCAACAATACCGCTACCGATAACTGGTATCGCCTCGGTCAGTTCTTTTTCCCTAACGCCAACCAGCAGTGGGTCATCGAAATGATCGGCAAAGGCGACGCCACTTCGCCCTCCACCACCGCCGCTTCGCCGGTGAATATGGTGGGCACCGGTAAAACCTGGATTAACCTGCAGCGGCTGGAAACCGTCTGGGCCGACGCGCACCATATGGGGCAGCCGGCCGTGCTGGATATCCGCTACAACCGCGTCGGCACCACCTACGCGGTGGTCTGGGTAAAGCTGGCCGCGAACAGTGGGGACACCCTGTTCAACCTGAAATGTACCGGCCCGACGCGCTTCGATACCGGTTCATGCTCGCTGTTCCAGTCTGATCTGTCGATGGTAACGGATACCACTAAAATAGGGACGCTGAAACCGGCGGCACGCTTTGGCCTGCACAATGGAGTGGCGGGCATCGGCGCCAACGAGAAAGGCGTAGTCACGCTCGCGACGACCGCGGGTACGCCGACTAATAAAACCACGCCTTCGGGCTTTGTGCTGATCAATATCAATGGTACCGACCGCAAGGTTCCTTATTACGATTGATGAAAGGCACGTTTTGGCGAGGCTGCGGCCTCGCCTTTTTTTGTTTTTGGCATGGTAGCGCGCAGGGAAGGGCGGCTGCCGTGCTGTTTTCGTTATCAGATGACGAGAAAAGCAGCATCCGCGCGCTGCGGCTCTTGACGGAAGTGACGCTTTTTTCTAACTTAATGCCCCGTAGTTCTCGCCTCTATGCCGGTGTAGCTCAGTTGGTAGAGCAGCGCATTCGTAATGCGAAGGTCGCAGGTTCGACTCCTGTTTCCGGCACCAGTTATTTCAAGTCTGTCGCGCTGATCCCCCTCTTTTTCTTGATTTTGTGGGACAGATTTGTCACAGCAGCGGTCCCGTCTTATTCCCGCCAGAAAACGCAAGATTATCTGCTCGTCCTCATCGTTAGCTTATCTGTCATCCTTTTTGCAAACGCTTAGCTTTACGTGTCTGTTGAATGATTTAAACACATTAATTATCAATTGCTTGCTTTAATTTCGGCATGTCGCGGTTATTTTTTGTTTGCTATTAAATAGTGCGCTATATATATTCACCTCATCCCAAATGCACCGCTGCGAAGAGGGTGCATTTAAATAGTGTGCGATTTAATAGCGAAAACTTGAAGGAGTCACCTTATGACCATCAAACATACCGTTTTAGCGCTGGCGCTGGCCGCCGCGTCCGCTAACAGCTTCGCCGACGCGCCGCAGCCGGAGCGCCACGTACAGACTTTTTTGAACGCGCTGAACAGCAGCGGCGGCAAACCTATCGAGCAGCTCGCGTCGCAGGCGGCGCGCGAGGTGCTGATCGGCGCGCAAAAGGGCGCGACGCTGCCTGAGGCCGAGGTTACGGAAAAAACCATTGAGGTGAACGGCCAGCCTTTAAAACTGAATATCGTTAAGCCCAAAGGGGCGCAGGGCACGCTGCCGGTGTTTATGTTCTTTCACGGCGGCGGCTGGGTGTTAGGGGATTTTCAGACCCATGAACGTCTGGTGCGCGACCTGGTGAACGAGTCGGGCGCCGCCGCGGTCTTCGTTAACTACACGCCGTCGCCGGAAGCGCACTTTCCCGTCGCCATCAACCAGGCCTACGCCGCTACCCGCTGGGTGGCAGAGCATGGCGCTGAGATTGGCGTAGACGGCAAGCGCCTGGCGCTGGCAGGCAACAGCGTCGGCGGCAACATGGTGGCGGCGGTGGCGCTACAGGCGAAGCAGCAGCATACCCCGGCGATTCGCTATGAGGTGATGCTGTGGCCGGTGACCGATGCGCGCTTCGATACTGGCTCCTATCAGCAGTTTCAAAAGGGCTATTTCCTGACGCGCAATATGATGAAATGGTTCTGGGATAACTACACCACCAAAGCAGGCGACCGTAATAATATTCTGGCGTCGCCGCTGCGTGCGACCCGCGAACAGCTGCAGGGGCTGCCGCCAACCTTAATCCAGACCGCCGAGCTTGACGTGCTACGCGACGAAGGCGAGGCCTTTGGCCGCAAGCTGGACGCGGCAGGCGTCGACGTCACGGTAACGCGTTACAACGGGCTGATCCACGACTACGGCTTGCTGAACGGGCTGAGCGACGTGCCGGCGGTGCGTACTGCGCTGCGCCAGGCGGCCGATGGGCTGAAAACGCACCTGAACTGATGCTGCGCCAGGCGAAACGCCTGGCTTTTTTTCCTTTGCCGCAGCACAAAAAAAGCATGGCATCCGCGACCGGCCAGGTTAGATTAGCAAAATCATACTGTTAATCTACTCACTACTGCAGGATACGGACATGTTTGCAAAACACTATGAGGTTGATGAAAAGCATATCGATTTCCAGGGCATCGTCGACGGCCTCTATTATCCGTTTTATATGGAATGGACGCGCCATGCCTACATGCGTGAAGCGCTGGGTATCGACATCGAAGAGGAGTTCAAACAGGGACGCCTTTATATGGTGCTGGAATATTCGCTGCGCTTCCGTAAAAGCCTGCAAAAAGGCGACCGCCTGGAGGTGACCTGCGCGCTGGAAAAAAATAGCAAGCGCAACCGGGTAAACTTCGTTCAACAGATCAGAGTCGATGGCGTCACCTGTGCCGAAGCGACCTTTGTCTGCACCTGTCTCAGCAACGGCAGGCCCAGCATGCCGGATGCGGTCATGAACGCGCTGAATGCGCTTGAACCCCTTGCGTGAAGAGAGAAAGCCAGCCCTTCACACAATGCGCGGCGCCAGCGCCTTGTTTTCCTCTGCCCTGACGCCTCGCTCAATTCTTAGTCCGACCGGCAAAATTTACGCGATCTGCGTCACGTTAACCGCCTTAATTTTTCCCCGCTTTTTTCTCGCTTTTTTCACATCAGCGTTGTTTAACCTGGCGCTATGCTTTAAATGCATATTGTTATTATCCTTAAGAGAGCATAATTAACCGCTGATAAATAGCGACGCTTTCGAGAAATAAAAATTATTAAGCCCGATTAATAGGATTGTGTGTTTAATTTTGCGATGTCATGAAAGCACTGCAATTTTTATTTTTCTCTACCAGGATAATTCCTAATGGATAAGCGTTTTCTGGCGTCGCCGAAGCGCAATTTTTATTCGAGGATTTTCCGACTTTTAATGGTTCCTGTTCCGGGAGGCGATGGATCTCACAGATAAGCGTAATGCCCGCTTATCCATTAATTCTGATGGATAAGCAGAGCGTCTGTGCGGAAATTCCGGTTTAGCGCTCGCCCCATTGACGCAATAAAAGCGCCACGTAATATCTCCTCATTCAATCCTGATTTTTTCTGTAGTCGCACAACACTTATCCGGGAAAAAAACAAAAACGCTGACGTGAGCCCGGCATTAAAACTTTATTGCGGTTATTACCGCGCTTTTTAGCGCGGAGGTAAAAACTTTTCCAGAGGATCTATGGTGACGCTTAACAACCCGTTAATTAGCGTAATTGTGCCGGTCTATAATGCCGAAAACTCGATTATTCGCTGCGTTGAAAGCGTGCTGGCGCAGCGGGCGCCGCGCGTCGAACTGATTCTGGTGGACGACGGTTCAACCGACAGTTCACCGCTGATACTGGAGAGCTGGAGCGACCATCCTCAGGTGCGCATTATCACCCAGCGTAATGCCGGCGTTTCGTCGGCGCGCAACGCCGGTATTGCCGCCTCGCGCGGCACCTATTTGCGCTTCGTCGATGCAGATGATTTTCTACCCGCCGACGCGTTGAGCCTCTGCCTGGCGCTGATGAATGACGAAGTCGGCCTGATTGTCGGCGAGTCGCAGCACTTTACGCCGCAGGGGCAGCCGATTGCGCGCGCCTTTCCGCCGGAGGCGCAGCGCGTACTCAGCGCCAGCGACGCGGTCAACGATCTGCTCTATTTCCATCCGCGCCACGGCATCTGCGACAAACTCTTTAACGGCGAGCTGATTCGCGCACATCAGCTGCGCTTTAACGAACAGATCGCCAACTTTGAGGATCTGCTGTTTGTGATGCAGTATCTCAGCCTGCTCAGCACGCAGCGGGTCATCTGCATCAACAGCGTGATTTATCACTACGTCGAGTCAGAGAACTCGGCGACGCGCTCGTCGGTACGCGAAAAGCATTTCTCCTTCGCCCGTTCATTTAGCGAAATGCAGCGGCTGCTGTCGCGCAGCAACGACAAGTTTTTCTATTTTCTGCTGCTAAAAGTCTCTTCAGCCTATTTATATAAGGCCATCGCCTCCGGCGAATTTAACGCCGCCTTTATCAACGACCATATTCGGCGCTATCGCAAAGCCTTTAAAGCCTATCTCTCTTCCGGCGTCATCGTTAACGGCTGGAGTCTCTACTTCACGCTCTTTTTCTGCTCGCCGCGCCTGGTTTCGCAACTGCGCAAGCTGGCGCAACACGTGGGGCGCGAAGGATAACCATGAAAGATAAACTGAAGAACTCAATGTGGATGATCGCCGAAAAGATCATCGCGGTTTTCGGCCTGATTTTCGTCACCTCTTTTGTGGCGAAATATGTCGGCCCGACCACCTTCGGCATCATTTCCATTTCGCTGCTGGTGTTTCAGTTTTTGCAGACCGTGGCCTATATGGGCAGCGATGTCATCCTGCTGAAACGGCTGTCGCAGAATAAAGCGTCCGGTATCAGGCTGATGATCTCCGCCTCGGTGCTGATCGTCACGCTCTACCTGGCGCTGGCGTCGGTCGGGATGGTGATCATGCACGAAGAGATGAGCTCGCAGGCGCAGATCTTTATTGTCGCCGCGGCCATCGCCTGTCTCTTTTCCGCCATCGATCTGGTGAACGTATTTAACGAGGCGATGCTGAATGCGAAGCTGAACGTTATCGCCAACGTCATCGGCTTAACCATCAGTTTGACGATACGCTTCGTTATCTCCAGCTGGGGGCTCGATCCCGCCTGGCTGGCGCTGCCGATCGTACTGGCGACCTTTATTCCCTTCGTGATTAAGCTGGCGCTGTTCCGCCGCTACGAAGGCGCGGTGCACAGGCCCAACCCTAAACAGTTGAAAGCCTATTCGCGCTACATGCTCGCCTCCGGCGGCACGCTGATCTTCTCGGTGATCGCCGTGGCCCTCTATACGCGCCTCAACCAGTTCAGCGTCAGCTATTTTCTCGGCGTAAAAGAGGCGGGCGTATTTTCCGTGGCCTTAACCCTCTCCGGCGCCTGGGTCTTTTTGCCCAATGCGCTGCTGGCGTCCTTCTATCCGGCCTTTTTCTCGGAGCGCGATCCTAAACGCGCCATCGTTAAAATTCAGCAGCTGCACCTGCTGGTGGTCGGCGTGTCGGCGCTGGTCATTGCCGCCGTCGCGCTGCTGGCGCCGCCCTTTATTCACTACTTTTACGGCCCGGCCTACCAGGATGCGGTCGCGCCCACGGTCTGGCTCTGCCTGGGGGCGATGTTCGGCCTGCTGAGCAGCGTAATGGATCGCTTTATTATCAAGTACAACGGCTACGCCTATCTGGTGAAAAAAACCTTTTTCGTACTGCTGATTTGCCTGGTTTCTTCCGTCGTGCTGGTGCCGCTCTATGGGCTAACCGGCGCTGCCTTTAGCGTTATTTTGACCGAGCTGCTCTCCTTTACGCTGTTGAATTACTTTTTTGCCGCTCAACCGATGTTCACTATTCATCGCTCTTTTTTCAGTCCCAAAAAAATATGGTTTTTATTAAACGACGCCAAGACCCTCAGATAGTTAAGAGGAATGAAAAATGATTCCAGCACCAAAGTTCAGCATTATTATTCCCGCGTGGAATGCGCAAAAAACATTGAGAAGAACCTTAATCAGTGTGCTGCAGCAAACCTGCGATGATTATGAAGTAATCGTGGTTAATGACGGCAGCACCGACGGCACCGCCGCGCTGCTGGAGGAGTTTAGCTATCAGCCGACGATCCGCGTTATCAATCAGCCTAACGGCGGCGTCAGCGCGGCGCGCAATCGCGCGCTAAAGCAGGCGCAAGGGGATTTTATTATTTTCCTCGACGCTGACGACTGGGTGGAAGAGTCTTTCCTCGCCAGCTTTCAGCAGTCGCTGGATAACAGCCACGGCCGGCCGGTGGATTTAATCGTCGGCAACCTGGTGGACGACCGCATCGGCAGCATCCGCAAATATGGCTATTTTGCGGCGCAGGAGATGCCTTATCTGCTGGGCGAGCTGGAGATGAGCGACAATATCGGCTATCTGCACAACAAGTGCTACAGCCGACGGGTGATCGAGGTGAACAATCTCTATTTCCTCGAGGGCATCTCCATGAGCGAGGATCTGCTGTTCAACCTCAAATATTTCTACAATATCAGCAACTGTCTGGTGATTGACAGCGCCGCCTATCACTATGAAAACGTGATGGATTCGCTGTCAAAAAAGCGCGTGCAGTACAACGAGCTCAAGGCGCGCAAGCAGTTTCTGACCGGGCTTTACGACACCATTATGAGTAAATATACGCACCGCGATCTCGACTACTTCCTCAAAGGGGTATCGAAACGGGTGCTGGCGCTGGATATGCAGATTGTGACGTCGATGTACCACGACTCCTTTACGCACAATGAAATCTCGCGCGAAATTAACGAAATCAAGCGTGGCAAATATTCGAAAGGGATTTTTATTCTGCTGAACCGCAATGAAAAGCTGAAATATATTATTATGAATTTCAACAGCTTTGCGGCTTACTACTGCCTTTACGCCCTGTATAAGGCGCGTGCATTTTAATGGATGTGTTTCATCCGCTACACACGACCAGGTTTGACGTTTCTGTGGTTTACCCGCGCTAATCACATCGGGCGGCCCTTTCGGGTCGCCCGATGCTGAACGGCTTACTGCGCCGGACGCAGCGCGCCGGTTTTAAACACGCTCATCGCCTGCGCCATGCGCTCTGCCTGATCCTGCAGCGCCTGCGACGCGGCGGAGGCTTCCTGCACCAGCGCGGCGTTCTGCTGCGTTACCGCTTCCATCTGGGTAATCGCCATATTGATCTCGCTGATGCCGGTGCTCTGCTCGCTGCTGGCAATAGTGATTTCACTCATAATGCCGGCCACGCTCTTCACGCTGTTGACCACCTCGCCGATGGTTGAGCCGGCATGGGAAACCAGCTTGCTGCCTTCCTCTACTTTGGCCACCGAATCTTCAATCAGCAGTTTGATCTCTTTCGCCGCTGACGCCGAGCGCTGCGCCAGATTGCGCACTTCGCTCGCCACCACGGCGAATCCGCGTCCCTGTTCGCCCGCGCGTGCCGCTTCGACGGCGGCGTTGAGCGACAGGATGTTGGTCTGGAAGGCGATAGAGTCGATGACGCTGATGATATCGACGATTTTCTTCGACGAGAGCGCAATCGCCTCCATCTTCTCAATCACCTGTTCCATCACTACGCCGCCTTCACGCGCGACCGCTGAGGTGCTCGCCACCAGCTGATTGGCTTCGCGCGCGTTGTCGGCGTTGTGCTTCACGGTAGAGGTCATTTGCTCCATCGCCGAGGCGGTCTCCTCCAGCGAGCTGGCCTGCTGCTCGGTGCGGGTGGAGAGATCCAGGTTGCCGCTGGAGATCTGATTCGAGGCGACGGCGATGGTGTCGGAGCCGGTGCGCACTTCGGTCACAATGCTCAGCAGGTTGTCGTTCATCTGCTGCAGCGCGCGCATCAGCACGCCGGTTTCGTCGCGGCTGTCGATGGTGATTTTCGAGCTCAGATCGCCGGCGGCGACGCGTTCGGCGACGCCGACCGCTTCGGTCAGCGGACGCACAATAGAGCGGGTCAGGTAGATGCCCAGCATGATCGAGGCGAGGATCGCCAGCGCGGCGCACACCAGCGTAATCATAATTGCCGTGCTGGCGGCGCTGACGATGGTCTGGCCTTCGCTGCGCAGCTGCGCATCCTGCGAGTTGGCGAATTTCTCCGCGCCCTCAAGGAAGGCGTTCTGGCTTGGCGTCATGGTTTTCAGCGCGTAGACCCCGGCATTCTCGAAATCGCCGGCTTTGATCAGCGCGATCAGCGCGTTTTTTGCGGTTTCAAACTGCTGACCCGCCTCAATCAGTCCCTGAATTTTCTTTTTGCCGACGGCGGTGACCTGAATGGCGGCAATGCGGTTCATCGCGGTATTGGTGCGCTGGGTCGCTTCATCCAGCTGGCCGTAACGCTTGAGGTTTCGGTCGGGATGCGCGGTGTCGATCACCAGGCCGCGCAGGTATTTAATCTGATCGTTTACGCCGTCGCGCACGTCGAAGGCGAGGCGCACTTTGACGTAGCGGTCGTCGACGATAGCGGAAATGCCGCTGTTAATGCTCTGAATTTTGCTGACGGTAGTGACGCCGATGATCACCATCAGCACCACCACAATGCCGAAGGCGACGCCAAGCCGGGCGCCGACCTTCATATTTTTTAAACTCCACATCTCTGTTCTCCCGCGATGACATCGAATGTTGCTGCTGCAATAGTTAAGTTTTTTAACGCCTGTGCGTGACCAGCCCAGGCCGCCCAATAGCGATTAAAAATGAGAGCTGGCGCACAGGTTATCGGATGTTTTTGTTTTGACTTTAATTTTTTCCAAGCGGAATCTGCCCGACAGAACGGCATTAAAAGGACGTTGAACAGCAACCATAAGCCGCGAAGGCGGCACTACGGCGGCGATGGGCGATCAGATTAACCAGGCTAAGCAGTTGAATAACGGCGGTCAGCGAGTAGACGGGCAGGACAGCAAGGCGAGAAGGAGAAAGCGGCAGGAGAGGCGATGAGAGGGCAGCAGAAAGGGAACACGCGACGTAGCGTCGCGTGTTGAGTGCGCATCAGGGCGCTTTTTCCAGCACGCTGTGGATCACGGCGGAAAGCTCGTTGATTTCAAATTTGGCGACGTAGCCGTCGGCGCCGACTTTACGCACGTGATCTTCGTTGGCGCTACCGGAGAGCGAGGAGTGGATCACCACCGGAATGCGCTTCAGCGTCTCTTCGCGTTTGATATTGCGGGTCAGGGTAAAGCCGTCCATCTCCGGCATTTCGAGGTCGGTCAGCACCAGCGCAATTTTATCGTGGATCGATTCGCCCGCCGCCTGCGCAGCTTCGTTCATCTCTTTAATCTTCAGCCAGGCTTCCAGCCCGGTGTTGTGCATCAGCGCGGGAATGCCCATGCTCTTCAGGCCCTGCTCCAGCAGCTGACGCGCCACTTTTGAATCTTCCGCCACGATGGCGACCGCGCCGGGCTTGAGTTTAAAGCTGCGCACGGTCTCCGGCGCCGGCTCGACGCCGCGCACCGAAGGGATAACGTCATAGAGGATCTGCTCGACGTCGAGCACCATCGCCAGGCTGTTGCTGCCCTTTTCATCGTCAAGGCAGGCGATGCTGGTGATATTGCGGCCGCCAATCCCTTTCTCGGCGGTATGCACCTGGCTCCAGTCGAGGCGCACGATGTTATCCACCGACTCCACGGCGAAGGCCTGGGTGTTGCGCGCATACTCGGTGACCAGCAGCAGGTTCAGGCCGGTTTCCGGCGTGCAGCCCGCTACCGCCGGCAGATCGATTACCGGGATAAACTGGCCGCGAATATTGGTCATGCCCAGCAGCGGCGAGCGCATGCCGGCCGCGCGGGTGATGGGCTGCATCGGCACAATTTCGCGCAGCTTGAAGACGTTAATGCCGAACAGCTCCGATTTACCTTTGGCCTGATCGGTACCGAGACGGAACAGCAGCAGTTCAAAGCGGTTCGATAACGCCAGATTCGCTCTTTCATCTATCTCTTTTTGAAAATTATCCATCGTTGCTCTGCCTTGCTGCCGCCTGTGACGCGGCGAAAGTGAATGATAAGAGCGTTATCGGCACGGTTGGCTAAAAAGTGAGAGGCGGGCGCGCAAATTTGATCGCGCGGGCAGTTAGCGATTCTTGTGCCAGGCTTAGTGGGTAACAACGGAAAAATTTCACTAAAGGAGCGCACCATGAAAAAAGTCATGACGTTTACGCTGTTGGCCGTTTTGAGTCTGCCAGCGCTGGCTGAGAAGGGCGGTTTTGAAGCGGGCGCGACGCCGCCGCCGCAGAAAAAACAGGATGCAGGTTATAAAGGTTCAGAGGATACCGGCCAGACCCACATCAACCAGATCCGCGATTTTCGTCAGGACGGTTACGTCACGCTTGAAGGCTATATTCTGAAGAAGCTGCAGGGCGATAACTACCAGTTCCGCGACAGCACCGGCACCATCACCATTATCGCGCCGGAGAAAACCTTCGACGGCAAAACTTATAAAGCGGACGAGCAGGTGCGCGTCAGCGGCCGCGTACACGGCAAAGGCGAGAAAACGGTGCTGCACGTCACGCAGATCGATCTGCCGTAACCATCAGACCCTTTTATTCCCGGCGCGGGCAAGTTAACGCCCCGCGCCGTTCCAGCGTGACGCTCAGTCCTGCAGCAGAATCGCCCGCACGCTTTTACCCTTCATTTTTCCCTGCTTTAGCCTGACCAGCGCCGCTTTAGCTTCGCTCGCCGCGACGGCGACATAGGCGTGAGTAGGGGTGATATCGATTTTGCCGATCTGATCGGCGCGAAAGCCCGCGTCGCCGGTCAGCGCGCCGAGAATATCTCCCGGACGAATCTTCGCTTTACGGCCGCCGTCGATGCAGAGCGTCATCATGGCGGCCGGCAGCGGCTGGCGCGCGCCTTTTTTCAGCGCGCTTGCCGCCAGCCAGCGAAGCGGCTGCTGGAGAAAATCTTCCAGCGCGTGGGCGCGCGCCATTTCGTCCGCCGCGACAAAGCTTACCGCGCTGCCCTGTTCGCCGGCGCGCCCGGTGCGGCCGATGCGGTGCACATGCACCTCGGGATCCCACGCCAGCTGATAGTTCACCACCATCGCCAGCGCTTTAATATCCAGGCCGCGCGCCGCCACGTCGGTCGCCACTAATACGCGCCCGCTGCCGTTGGCGAAGCGGATCAGCACGCGTTCGCGATCGCGCTGCTCCAGATCGCCATGCAGCGCCAGCGCGCTGATGTTCTGCTGGTTGAGCGCGGCGGCGATATCGTCGCACTCGCGTTTGGTATTGCAGAACACCACGCACGAGGCCGGCTGACGCTGCGCCAGCAGTGCCTGCAGCAGCGGCAGCTTTTCGCTCGGACTCGCTTCGATAAATTCCTGTTCGATCGCAGGCAGCTCGCTCACCTCTTCGGTGGCAACATGCAGCGCGTCGCGCTGAAAGCGCGCGCTGAGCGAGGCGATGCTCTCCGGCCAGGTGGCAGAGAAGAGCAGCGTCTGGCGGCTGGCGGGCGTAAGCGCCGCCACCGCTTCCATATCGTCGCGGAACCCCATCTCCAGCATGCGATCCGCCTCGTCGAGCACCAGCGTGTCGAGTTGATCGAGCTTCAGCGTCTCGCGTTTCAGGTGATCGAGAATACGGCCCGGCGTGCCGACCACGATGTGGGGCGCGTGCGCCAGCGAGTCGCGCTGCGCGCTGATGGGCTGGCCGCCGCACAGGGTGAGGATCTTAATATTGCGAGTAAAGCGCGCCAGCTGACGCAGCACGTTGCTGACCTGATCCGCCAGCTCGCGCGTCGGGCAGAGCACCAGCGCCTGAGTAACGTAGCGGCTGCTGTCGATATGCTGCAGCAGGCCGATGCCGAATGCCGCCGTTTTGCCGCTGCCAGTTTTGGCCTGCGCCCGCACGTCGCGTCGCGCCAGGATCGCAGGCAGGGTGGCGGCCTGAACAGGGGTCATCTCAGTGTAGCCCATGTCGGCCAGATTGGCGATCTGGCTGGCGGGAAGATCGGTAAGGGTAGTAAATGCGGTCACGGGCGGCCTCGGCGGCAAAAGGTGGTCGAAAAATAGCGCGGCAAGTCTGGCAGAATGTGCGTCGCGCGGCAACCTGCGAAAAGGGTTACCTGCATGATAGCTTCACCCGGCGGGCGTTTAGGAATAACCCGAAGATCGGTGAGAATGGATGTTATCTTCTAATGATTTTACCCGCCGGCAGGCTGTTTGTGCATATCGTGTGGCGTTTCAAGGCCAATGAAAACTTTATAACTGCTCGAATAAGCAAATTAATTTCTTTTTGTATCAGATGATTCCCTTTTTTATACTCCAGCAAAAGAATTAATCATTAAATAAAGTCACCGATGCAGCCGATAAAATAATCACCGCAATTGCTTTATATTTAGCGCGCCATACTTCTATTACAACGACAGTTTGAGGGTTCTCCATTGAGTAATATTGCCCAGGGATCACATGAAGAAGTGCTGAAAATCGTTGACCGCGCAGTGCTTACGCTGCATGTCCACGGTGAAAGCTTATCTGCTGACAAGGTTGTCTCAATGATCGGCTGCTATGCCGAAAGCGCGGAACAGAACCAGCAGCAGCTGTTTGCGCTGGCGATGGAGATGATGACGGCCCAGAAATGGGCGAAGAGCGCCTGACGTCGTCGTCTCAGTTGAACCAAGCCTCCAGCCGGAGGCTTTTTTTATGCCTCTCTCTTTTTTTTCGACTCGCCTTATTGGTCCTACCAATTCAAGCCTGCTTTTTAGCACCAGTCACAGAAGCGGAAAAATCGCGCCGTAAAGGTTGTCTCTGGTTAACAAAAGATTAACCATTCAAACTCTTATTGTCGCGCAGCGCGCCTTTGGTCCGACCAAAAAAGCGCGCCGCTTTGGGATAACGCATGAGTGAATCGACTTCGACGGCCGCAGAGCATCTTGTGGTGCGGCTGCGGCGCTATATCGAGCAGCAAAAGCTGGAGCCTGGCATGAAGCTGCCCGCGGAACGCCAGCTTGCCGCTGAGCTGGGCGTGTCGCGATCGTCGCTGCGCGAAGCGCTGCAACAGCTGATCAGCAGCGGCCTGCTGATCAGCCGTCGCGGCGGCGGCACCTGGCTGCGTCAGCAGCTGGCCCCCTGGGCGGAACAGCGCATTGTCGCGCCGGTGCGTGCGCTGCTGCAGGATGACCCCGACTATCGCTACGACATTCTCGAAGCGCGCCATGCCATCGAGGCGAGCACCGCCTGGTATGCGGCGCAGCGCGCCACCGAGGCGGATAAGGAGCGGCTGCGGCTCGCTTTCGACGCCACGCTGAAGCTGAAGGAGAGCGACGATCCCGACCTCGCCGCGCAGGCCGACGTGCGCTTTCATCTCGCTATCGCCGAAGCGTCGCACAATGTGGTGCTGCTGCAGACCATGCGCGGCTTCTTTGCGCTGCTGCAATCCTCGGTGCTGCAAAGCCGACAGCGTATGTACAGCCAGCCGCCGATTTTCGCCCGCCTCACCGAACAGCATCAGCGCCTGCTCGACGCCATCCTCGCCGGCGAGGCCGAGGCGGCGCGCCGGGCGGCGATGGATCACCTCGGCTTTGTCCACGCCACCCTGAAAAGCCTGCATGAAGATGAAGCGCGCCAGGCGCGCATCACGCGTCTGCCAGGCAATGACACTTTTTAACCGCAAGGAAACTGACCTGTGATTATCTCTGCCGCTTCCGATTATCGCGCCGCCGCGCAGCGTATTCTGCCGCCGTTTCTTTTCCACTACATCGACGGGGGCGCCTATAACGAGCGCACCCTGCAGCGCAACGTCGAAGATTTGGCCGACGTGGCGCTGCGCCAGCGCGTGCTGAAGAATATGTCCGATCTCAGCCTGGAAACTCGCTTGTTCAACGAAACCCTGGCGATGCCGGTGGCGCTGGCGCCGGTCGGGCTTTGCGGTATGTACGCGCGTCGCGGCGAGGTGCAGGCGGCGCGCGCCGCGGCGCTGAAAGGCATCCCTTTTACCCTGTCGACGGTCTCGGTCTGTCCGATAGAAGAGGTGGCGCCCGCCATTAACCGCCCGATGTGGTTCCAGCTCTACGTGCTGCGCGACCGTGGCTTTATGCGCAACGCGCTGGAGCGCGCCAAAGCCGCTGGCTGCTCGACGCTGGTGTTTACCGTGGATATGCCGACGCCCGGCGCGCGCTATCGCGACGCGCACTCCGGCATGAGCGGGCAGCACGCCGCGCTGCGCCGCTACTGGCAGGCGGCGACGCACCCGCAGTGGGCGTGGGACGTCGGCCTGCACGGTCGTCCGCACGATCTCGGCAATATCTCGACCTATCTCGGCAAACCGACCGGGCTGGAGGATTATATCGGCTGGCTGGCGAACAACTTCGATCCCTCTATTTCCTGGCGCGACCTGGAGTGGATCCGCGAATTCTGGGACGGCCCGATGGTGATCAAAGGCATTCTCGATCCTGAAGACGCGCGCGATGCGGTGCGTTTCGGCGCGGACGGCATCGTGGTGTCAAACCACGGCGGCCGCCAGCTGGACGGCGTGCTCTCCTCGGCGCGCGCGCTGCCCGCTATCGCCGATGCGGTGAAAGGCGATATCACTATTCTTGCCGACAGCGGCATTCGCAACGGGCTGGACGTGGTGCGCATGATCGCGCTCGGCGCCGACAGCGTGCTGCTGGGGCGCGCCTGGCTTTATGCGCTGGCGACGCACGGCCAGCGCGGCGTAGAAAACCTGCTTTCGCTGGTGGAAAAAGAGATGCGCGTGGCGATGACCCTGACCGGCGCGAAATCAATCGCCGAGATCACGCGCGACGCGCTGGTGGATGCCGGCGCGGCGCTCACTAATGCAGCCGTCGCGCCGCGTCCGCGTGCCGTTAGCTGAGGCTTGTCTATACTTACTCACTCTTCATCAACAGGAGGAATAAAATGACTATTCACAAGAAAGGATCGGCGCACTGGGAAGGCGATATCAAAGGTAAAGGCACCATCAGCACCGAAAGCGGCGTGCTGAGCCAGACGCCTTACGGTTTCAACACCCGCTTCGAAGGCGAGAAGGGCACCAACCCGGAAGAGCTGATCGGCGCGGCGCACGCCGCCTGTTTCTCCATGGCGCTGTCGCTGATGCTGGGCAATGCCGGCCATAAGCCGCAGAGCATCGATACCACCGCTGACGTCTCGCTGGATAAAAAAGGCGAAGGCTTCGCCATCACCAAAGTGGCGCTGAACAGCACCATCAGCCTGCCGGGTATCGACAGCGCGGCGTTTGACGAAATCATTCAAAAAGCGAAAGCGGGCTGCCCGGTCTCGCAGGTGCTGAACGCCGAGATCACCCTCGATTATACCCTGAATAATTGATCCAGCAGGTCGCCCTCAATCGGCGACCGCGCTATGCTGGCTGACACGGGTTCTGATGAACCGCAATGGATGCGCCCTGGGGCGCATCTTTTCTTTCTGCGGAAGGAGGAGAAGCGTGGCGAAATATCTGCCGGCAAAAAGACACTGGAAAATGGTGCTGGTGCTGCTCTGTATTTGCGGCGCGTTGATGCTGATCCGCTGGGCGGCGATGATATGGGCCTGAAGGCGTGGATTTGCCGCCACAAGCTGGGCGTATTAGTGATGATCGTGCTGGCGCTGGAGCTGATTCACTTTCTGTTGACCTCATCCTGGCTGCCCTGGGTCTCCCACTGAGCCGCGTCACACATATTCACGCTCTTCCTGCTCGCGCCGTTTAGCGCGCACGTCGCTACGGGCGATACGATACGCCTTGCCAGGATCGCCGGCGACGAACTCGAAGGTCGGCGAATAGTAAAACGGCAGCCAGCCGCCGAAGCCGCTTTCCCACTCCCAGCGCACCGGGCAGGGCCAGATAATGCCGTCATACAAAATGTAATAAACCCAGCGTCCAGTCGGACGACGGGGGCGTGGTGTTTTCATGGGGATCACAACGATAATAGGTTAAAACAGCTTATATTTTGAACGCTGTTGCCGCAGGCTGCAACGTTTAAACCGCTTCTTTTTTCTTCACATCCTTCAGCGGCCTTAATTAACGATGCACTTCGCCGCACAGCAGGACCACGCCAGGGCGCACTTTATGAATACGATCCGCCATGGTTTCACAGGCTGCTTTGGTCGGGTAAATGCGCTCCGACACCGGCAGGGCATCGCAGGCATCATGGCCGCAGGCGCTCACTAACAACACAAATCCAATCAACATGGCTCGACTCCTTTACACGGTCTCGTTGGTACGGACTGTGATGCTTAGATTCCTTTTTTACGATCCAGTATAGACAAACGTGACGGCGCGGCATTATCAGCCTGAGCGGTATTGCGTCTCAGGAGAAAAACCAGGCGGGCAGCAGGGCGATAAGGTTGTTGAAGGTATGCAGGAAAATCGGCAAGGCCAGGCTGTTGCTGCGCAGGCGCGCATAGCAGAGCAGCAGGGAAAAGAGCGTCAGCGCCACCAGGGTTTCCCAGTGTACGTACTGAGTATGCATCGCCGCGAACAGCAGCGACGTCAGCAGCATGCAGGCGAAGCGGCTGCGCGGCGCCCACAGCAGAAATCCCTGCAGCAGAAAGCCGCGAAACAGCACCTCTTCGAACACCGGCGCCAGCAGCACAGCGGTCAGCAGCAGGATCAGCATCGAATTGCGGCCCTGCTGCGCCTGCTCTACCAGCCAGCCTTCAGGCTGCAAAAACTGCGTCTGGGCCGCCATCAGCGCAAACAGCGCCAGGATAAACAGCAGCGTCTGACGAATGCGCAGCTCGCCCAGCGGCAGATCGCTGCGGCGCTGGCAATAAAAGCGGTAAAGCGGATAGATCACGGCGAATTCAAACAGGCAGAGCACCGGCACCAGAAGACCGTCGTTACGCAGCACGCCGTAGTTGGGAAACAGCGTAATCAGCATCGTCACGAGGTAATAGACCACAAAGCTGCCGACGTAGAACAGCGTCAACGTCACTCTGTCGGGATTGGTGTTCATAGGCAACCCAGCCACTGGAGGAAAGCGCATAGTAGCAACGCGCCCGATCCCTGTCGAGGGAGGCGCGCGTACAAACTTAACGCAGTAATTTGCCGCCTCAGGCTAAAACCGCGACGCCGCGCGCCGATAACCGATTAAACCTGTTTGGGCCTGCGACGTCAGCTGTCGACGCGCTGTTGCCCGAGCCTCTTTTATCGCTTTGCTGTGAGCGCCCCTGATGACTTTTGACCCACCGGAATCGCCGTCGCGCCGCTCTGCGCCGGCGGCTGAAGATCGCACTCTGCGCAGCACGCGCCGCAGCCTGCGCATCTTTTCGCTGCTACTCTCCGGCGTGCTGCTGCTCGTCGTGCTGATGGTGCTCGTTATCGCCCAGCGGCAGAACCGCGACGCGACGGATCACGATCGCCAGCGGCTGCGCCAGGCGTGGGACGCCCGGCAGGAGACGATGCTGACCGACGTGCGCGACTACGCCTTCTGGAGCGAGGCGTGGCGCAACCTGCATCTGACGCTAAACAAACGCTGGGCATGGGATGAGGAGAATATCGGGCCGGATCTCTACAACGAGTATCACTACGAAGGGGTGTTCGTGGTGGATAATGCGGGCCGCACGCGCTACGCGGTGATTAACGGAAAACTCGCCGATCTGCCGCTGGAGGCCTGGCTCGGCGCGCACAGCGCCTCGCTGCTGCGCGACGCGCGCGGGCTGCAGAACGCGGCGCTGGCGCGCAACGTCGTGATTGAGCAGCAGCCCGCCATTGTCGTGGCGGCGCCCATCTCAAGGGGCAAAGCGGCGGGTCTCTCTGAGCGGCCGGGCGCTCCCTCGGTGCTCGTCTTCGTTAATCTGTTCACGCCGGCCAAATTAGAGGCGCTGGGCAAAATGCTCGACGTCCTGGCGCCGCGCGGCACTGCGGACAATGACGCGCGCCAGCGCCCGACCATGACGCTGGAGGCGATAGACGGCGGGACCGTGGCGCTGCGCTGGCAGCCGAAAATGCCAGGCACGCGCCTGCTGATGCTGCTGCTGCCGATACTGGCGGCGGTGGCGCTGCTCACCGGCTGGATTACGCGCCGCGTCAGTCGCCACGCGCTGCATCACGCCCTGCTATCCGATCGCCGTTTCGCCATGCTGACCCAGAGTCAGCAGGAGCTGGCCAACAGCGAAGCGCGCTTCCGCGACCTGGCTGAAGCGGCTTCAGACTGGATCTGGGAAACCGATGAGCACGGACGGCTGATCTATCTCTCCTCCCGCTTCCATCGCCTGACAGGCCATCAGATTGCCGACTGGACGGGCGAGCATATCGATCGTCTGCTGACGCACTCCAGCCACTCGCTGGTGGCCTGGCTGATGCGACAGGAAGATAGCGACTCCTCCGCGCCGCTGCGCTGCCAGTTTATGAGCGCGCAGGGCGAACGCCGCATCGGCCATCTGGTGGCGAAAACCATCTGGCACGAGGGGCGTCGCGCCGGCTTTCGCGGCACGGTGTCGGATATCACTCAGGGAATGGAGGCGGAGGCGCGCATTCAGTTTCTGTCGCGCCACGACGCGCTCACTGGACTCGCCAACCGCATTCAGCTGCAGGAGTTCCTGACGCGCCATCTGGAGCCGCCGCTGCTGGCGTCGCCGCTGGCGATCGTCAGCCTCGATCTCGACCAGTTCAGGCCGCTGAACGATAACTGGGGGCACGCGGCGGGCGATCAGGTGCTGAATCAGCTGGCGCAGCGGCTGCAGCGCGGCGTCGACGCGCACGAGCTGGCGGCGCGGCTGGGCGGCGACGAGTTCGTGCTGGTGCTGCAGGAGGGTGACGCCGACGTGGTGGCGCACCGCTGCGCCCGGCTGCTGCAGGAGGTGCAGCAACCGATCTACACCGGCCAGCACGCGCACTATCTCACCGCCAGCATCGGCATCGCCTGCGCGCCGCAGGACGCCAGCCACCCCGAGGCGCTGCTGCGCATGTCGGATATCGCCCTGAACGAAGCGCGCGCCGCGGGACGCAACCGCTGGGTCTGGTACGCCAATAATATGGCCAGCCAGCGCGAGCATAAGCGCGAGATGGCGAAACGCATCGAACAGGCGTTGCTCAACGACGAATTTTGCCTGCATTACCAGCCGCGCTATCAGCTGCAAAGCGGCAGGCTGGCGGGAGCGGAGGCGCTGATTCGCTGGCAGCCCGAGGAGGGGCCGCCGATTACGCCCGATCGCTTTATTCCGCTGGCGGAGGAGAACGGCCTGATCGTGGCCATCAGCGACTGGGTGCTGGCGCGCGCCTGTCGCGACGCCAGCGCCTGGGGCGCAGAACGCTATGTGTCGGTCAATATCTCGCCGGTAGAGTTTCGCACCAACGATTTGGTGCAGCGCGTCGCGCGCGCGCTGGTGAGCAGCGGGCTGCCCGCCACGCGGCTGGAGCTGGAGATCACGGAAAACGTGACGTTCGAGCATCCGCAGCAGGCGCTGGAAGTGATGCAGGGGCTGCGCGCGCTCGGCGTCAGGCTGACGGTAGACGATTTCGGCACCGGCTATGCGGCGCTGGGTTATCTGAAGACCTTCCCGTTTAACGGCCTGAAGATCGATCGCTCCTGGATGAAAGATTTTCCAGAGTCGCAGCAGGCGGAGTCGGTGGTAGCGGGCATTATCGCGCTGGCGCACGCTTTTGCGCTGACGATTACGGCGGAAGGGATTGAGACAGAAGCGCAGCTCGACCAGCTAAAGCGGCTATCCTGCGAAGAGGGGCAGGGCTACTTTTTGGGACGCCCCGTGCCGCTGTCGGACTTTACTGCGCTTCTGGAAACCCCATCTCAATCCATTCGGGCTTAACGCACTTTGACCGCTACGGCGGTCATCAGAACGGCAAAGCCCACGAAAATTGCCAGTTCCATACGATCCTCCTCAGAAAAGTCCTAATAATTTTAGCGCTCCAGCGGAGAGGTTTTGTTCCGTAAGTGCGATTTATCTGAAAAGTTCGGGGCGCAACGTCGTAAACAGGCTGTTCGCGACCATCTTTTTAGCCTTTAAGGGTTAAGCCGGCCGCGCGCCTTTGCTACTCTCTGGGGCGAGTTCACCACGTTCATGAGGAGAAAACGTGAAATATTATGGAAAAGCGCTGCTGGCGCTGGGCATGTTCGCCTTAACCGCCTGTCAGTCAGCGAATAAACCTGATAACACCGCAGCAGACGCGGATGCGGCAAGCGACACCTGCGGCGCTTCGCAGTATCAGAGCTATGTCGGCAAGCCGATTAGCGCCGCCAGCAGCCTGCGTCTGGAAACGCCGGTGCGGGCCATTCGCTGGAACAGCGCGGTCACGATGGACTTTAACCTGCACCGCCTGAACTTCCTGGCGGACAAAAACGACGTTATCAGTCAGGTCTACTGCGGCTAAGGCGTCATAAAAAAAGCGTCGCATTGTCATGCACTGGTCATCAACGGAGCCGAGGATAGATCGTGGATAACAGAGATTTCCACGTCACTCTCAATATGCAATGCTCGTCTTGTTTATTCCCGCTTCGGCGGGAATTTTTTTGCTTATTCCGACGAACCGGTTTCCATTAACTGCGCCAGCAGTTGACGATAATTCTCCAGACGGCGCGCGTCGCCTTCCACCTCCAGCCGTTCAATAACCCGCGCGATCACCGCTTTATTGGTAGCGGGCTCGCCAGCTTCCATTAGCTCGCGCAGGATCACCGCCAGCAGATCGGACTCCTGCGGGGCGTTCCACGCGGGGCTGTTGAAATAGTCCACAATCGCACGGCTGGCACTGTTTTGAACTCTCATATTCACCTCCGCTAAGGCGACGGCGCGTCTGTCACGACCTGCGCAGCGCAGCGTGATAGTCAACGTGATGGGTAACTGTGGACCTCGCCGCGACGGGAAGTGGCGGAGGCGTTAGCGCAGCCGGAAAGCCGCACCTGCGCCAGAGAAACTGGCGTTTTTTTAAACATACAACCGACGTCTGAACTTGTCAGTAACAGGCTGACATATTTTTTCATCTCTGCTGACACTCAGCCAGCAGCCCCATCGACATTCACTGCAAAAAAGCGCTAACAGCCTATATACGGCAGTGAAAAGGGCCTGAGGCAGCGAAAAACGGTTTTTTTCTTTTCGTGCCATCATTTGTCGCTCAGCGACAGAGCGCCGTTGATAGACTGTGACCTCCCTCTGTCAGCGCCCGTTTGCTCATGCCACGCACAATTGAATCCTGGAAAATCAATCTTATCTCAGTCTGGTTCGGCTGTTTTTTCACCGGCCTGGCCATCAGTCAGATCATTCCTTTTCTGCCGCTCTATATCGAACAGCTCGGCATCAAAGGCGGTGATGCGCTTAGCCTCTGGTCAGGACTCACCTTCAGCATCACCTTTGTGATCTCGGCCGCCGTCGCGCCGCTGTGGGGCAGTCTCGCCGATCGTAAAGGACGCAAGCTAATGCTGCTACGCGCGGCGTTCGGCATGGGCGTGGTGATCCTGCTGCAGGCCTTCGTTACCCAGGCCTGGCAATTACTGCTGCTGCGCGCGCTGATGGGGCTGACCTCGGGCTATATTCCCAACGCGATGGCGCTGGTAGCGGCGCAGGTGCCGCGCGACCGCAGCGGCTGGGCGCTGAGCTGCGTCTCGACCGGCCAGATCGGCGGGGTGATCCTCGGGCCGATGCTCGGCGGGCTGCTGGCGGACTGGGTCGGCCTGCGCATGGTCTTTATCGTTACCGCCGCGCTGCTGCTGGTAAGTTTCCTGGTGACGCTGTTTCTGATTAAAGAGACCGGCTATACGCCGGTGAGTAAAAAGGACAAGCTGAGCGGGCGCGAGGTGTTCGCTTCGCTCGACAACCCCAGGCTCATGCTTTGCCTGTTTGTCACCACCATGGTGATCCAGATGTGCAACGGCTCGGTTAACCCGATTCTGACGCTGTTCGTGCGCGAACTGGCGCCGACCGCGGATAACATCGCCTTTCTCAGCGGGGTGATCGCCGCGCTGCCGGGCATTTCAGCGCTGATTGCCGCGCCGCGCCTGGGCAGGCTGGGCGACCGTATCGGCACCCAGCGGATTCTGCTGGCGACCATGGTGGTGTCGCTGCTGCTGCTGATCGCCATGTCTTTCGTCACCAGCGCCACCCAGCTCGGCGTGCTGCGCTTCCTGCTCGGCTTTGCCGACGGCGCGATGATGCCGGCGGTGCAGACGCTGCTGGTGCGCCACTCGCGCGACAACATTACCGGCCGTATTTTCGGCTACAACCAGTCCTTTATGTATCTCGGCAACGTCGCCGGCCCGCTGCTCGGCGCGGCGGTGTCGGCGCTGACCGGCTACCGCTGGGTCTTCTTCGCCACCGCGCTGGTGGTGCTGGTTAACGTGCTGCTGCTGAAGCGCTTTTACCGGCGTCCACGTACGGTGCTGGAGCCGAAGGGGAAAAGCGCAGCGCATAGCGCCAGCGACGCTGAGTCAACAGAAACTCGGCGCTGACGCTCGGGCTCCAGGAGTCGTCGCCGCCTACGCCCATATGCGCGGCGTCGAGATGCAGCCAGCATCCCGGCTCCGCACGCAGCAGATGGCGGTGCGTCGCGTCGCGCAGCTGCTCAAGGCTGTAGCGGCTCAGCGAGAAGCTGAAGTCGCCGCTGACGCGCCAGCCTTCCGCCTCCAGCCGCCGCGTGCCGCCGCGCAGGCCGTTTTCGCTCGGAAAAACGTAAGGGGTATGCAGCGCGTCGAGAGGCAGCTGCCAGCGCGAGAACTGCGCCGCCAGCTGGCGATCCGGATAGTTTTCATGGGGGCCCAGCCCCAGCCAGGTAACCTGCTGCGGCGCGGCGGCGAGCTGACAGCGCAGGCCGATGCGCGCCGGCGCGGGCGCGTCGGCGGCCTGTTCCACCTCAACCTCCAGATGCATTTCGCCCAGCGCGTCGAACCGGTAGCGTTTGTGGCTGAGAAAGGCGAGCCGACCCTGGGCGTACCAGCCGTGCAGCACGCTGATCTGCACCGCGTCCGACAGCGTCGAAGCCTCTGTTCGCTCTACGCGGCAGGTCATGGCGTCGTAGCCGGCCGCTTTCCAGCGCTCTGACCAGGCGTTGGGATCGACGCGCTCCGCTTCACTGGTGCCGATATCGTTATCGAGCGGCGCGCGGATAAAGCAGTCCTGCAGCGGCGACAGCAGCCTCGCCTGCTCGTCGACCAGCCACTGCGTCAGCTCGCCGCTTCTGCGGTTAAACTGCCAGCGCTGATTGCGGTGCGTGACGGCGATAGCCGTCTCCTCCATGCTGAGCCTCGGCGGCTCGCCCGCACTCGGCTGCGGCGGAAGCGCCAGCGCGGCGGGCAGCGGCCACTGATGCCAGGCGACGCGCCAGTCGGCGTCAGACCAGGCGGTGGCGGCGCGCTGGTGTACGGCGACGTTTAGCCAGCACTCGCCGGTAAGATCCGCTATCGGCGGAACGCAAATGCGCTGCATTCCCTGGGGCGCGATATCCAGCGCGGTTTCGCCCTGCGCCACGACCTCGCCCTGCTGCTCAACGCGCCAGCGCAGCACCTCATTATCGCTGCGGCGAAACAGGTAGTCGCTGCTGACGGTAAAGCTAAAGGGATCGTCGGCGTCCGGGGTAAAGTGGAAGAACTGCTGCGCGCGCTGCGCTTCAAACAGCGCCGGATGCGGCGTGCGGTCGGCGAACACCAGACCGTTCATGCAGAACTGGCGGTCGTTAGGCTTGTCGCCGAAGTCGCCGCCGTAGGCCTGCCAGGGCTGCCCGTTTTCATCGTAGCGCGTCAGGCTCTGGTCGACCCAGTCCCAGACGAAGCCGCCCTGCAGGCGCGGAAACTGACGAAACGCCTGCCAGTATTTTGCAAAGCCGCCGAGGCTGTTGCCCATGGCGTGCGCATACTCGCACAGGATCAGCGGCCGGTTTTCGCCCGGCAGGCCGATCCACTTTTTCAGCGACCATTTCGGCACGGCGGGGAAGGGCTGATCTTCATCGACGCGCGCGTACATCGGGCAGAGAATATCGGTCGCCGCGCTGTTGGCGCCGCCGCCTTCATACTGCACGGGGCGCGTCGCATCGGCGCTTTTCACCCAGCGATAGAGCGCGTCGTGCGTGCTGCCGTGCCCCGACTCGTTGCCCAGCGACCAGATAATAATGCTGCAGTGGTTGCGGTCGCGCTGCACCATGCGCGTGACGCGTTCGCTAAAGGCGGCAAACCAGCGCGGGTCGTCTGCCAGGCGGCTCATCGGCTGCATGCCGTGGGTTTCGATATTGGCTTCGTCGACCACGTAGAGGCCATAGCGGTCGCACAGTCGATACCAGAGCGGATGGTTAGGGTAGTGCGAACAGCGCACCGCGTTGAAGTTATGCTGCTTCATCAGTTCAATGTCGCGCCGCATCGTCGCTTCATCCACCACCTGGCCTCTCTCCGCGTGATGTTCGTGGCGATTCACGCCGCGTATCAGCAGCGGCTGGCCGTTCAGGCAGAGCAGGCCGTTTTCGATAGCGACGCGGCGAAAGCCGACATCGTACGCCTCGACCTCAATGGTTTCGCCCTGCGCGTCGAGCAGCGCCAGCGTGACGCGGTAGAGCGTCGGCGTTTCTGCGCTCCACAGCGCGGGCGCGTCAACGCGCAGGCGCAGCTCGGCGCGATCGGCATAGTGGCCGCGCTCGTCGATAATCGCGCTGCCGAGCGGCTGCTCGATGACGCCAGTCTGCTTGCCTTCTCGCCACAGCGTCAGCCGCAAACGCAGCGCCGCGTCCTGAGCGGTGACGCGTACCCGCGCCACCAGATCCGCGCTGCGATATTCCGGGCTCAGCAGCGTCTCCAGCTGGACATCCGCCAGGTGCGGCGTCGGCTTATGCAGCAGCGAGACGTCGCGGAAAATGCCGCTCATGCGCCACATATCCTGGTCCTCCAGCCAGGTGCCGTCGCTCCAGCGCAGCACCATCACCGCCAGGCGATTCGCGCCGCGCACCAGCGCCGCGCTGAGGTCGAACTCAGCAGGCAGACGGCTATCCTGGGAGTAGCCGATAAACCGGCCGTTGCACCACAGGTAAAAGGCGGAGCTGACGCCGTCAAAGATAACGCGCGTCTGTCCCGTTTCAGGCCAGCTGTCGTCAAGAGTGAATGTGAGCGAGTAACAACCTGTAGGGTTCTCTGCCGGCACGCACGGCGGCGTCGCCGCGATTGGATACTGGACGTTGGTATAAATGGGGGCGTCATAACCGTGCATCTGCCAGTTAGCGGGTACCGGCAGCCTTGCTGCGTCAGGCAGATCCTGCTGCAGCCAGCTTTCCGGCACCGATTCAGGACGGTTGAAGTAGCTAAAGTTCCACGCGCCGTTCAGGCTGCGCTGCGCGGCAGAGGGCTGCTCGTCGCGCGCCGCCTCTTCGCTGCGCCAGCTGGCGAAAGGCGGATGGGCATCAAGGCGATGCAGGCTGGTGACGACCGGGTTCTCCCAGTCGCGGCGGGCAAGAAGTTGACTCAGCGAAATCGGCGGCGTTGACATAGCGGTGTCCTTAAATTGTATTGCGCTCACAATGCAGGGTTTGCCGCGCTCTGTAAAGAGCGAAGGTTTAATGAAAGGGGCAATTTTTTAACGCGCTCTGCGCCGTGAACCGCCACGATGTCGGTTTTATGTCACTTTCGTACCAGTAAATTGTTAAGCCTGGTATGCAAGGATTAATACCGCCCTGAGTCAGAGAATTCTCTCTTGTCGCCTCGGTTTGCCGCTCATACACTCAGCCCGATTTCATCCATCCTGAGGTTGTTATGGTACGTATTGTTAAACTTGCCGCGGTCGTGGCGCTGGCGACCGCGCTGAGCGGCTGTATTTTCCCGCCCCCGGGCGGCGGCTGGGGAGGTCCTGGTGGCGGCGGCGGTGGCGGTGGCTGGGGCGGTCACGGTCACGGTTTTACTGGTCCGCGTTAACCCCACATAACTTCCGCTTTATTTCGGGCTGAAACGATTTGCGTCTCGCTTAATTAGCAGTAAAACGTTTCGCCCGCTCCTTAAAAAATGTTTAAGCCCTGTTTTAATAAAACACGTTATAAAGAGCCGCGGAAAATCGGCCAAAAACGCTGTTTTTTTATTTTGGCGAGTGATAACGTCTGCTTTTATTTACCCCATGGGAAAAGGGCATGAAGAACCTTATCGCTGAATTACTGGTAAAACTGGCGGCAAAAGAAGAAGAATCGAAAGAGCTGGTCGCTCAGGTTGAGGCGCTGGAAATTATCGTAACGGCGATGCTGCGCAAGCTGGAGCCGGAACAACAGCGCGCTATCGCCGCCGGTATCGACAACGCGATGCATAATGCCGATGCCGACGCCAGTAATGAAGACGCGCTTTTGTTACGTAACTACCTGGACAAATTACTTAATCATCCGCGCGTCTGATGGTTGATAGCGGAGCAGTGCGATCAGTGCTGCAAATTTGTGCAAATTTCCACCACTCTGTTTCTCTCGTGCCAGAATTAACGGATTATTCATCAAGGGAGTCATACCATGAAGTTGCATTTAACGGCAGTCGTGATGGCAGGTTTGCTGATGAACGGCGTCAGCATGGCGCAGGCCGCCGAGAAAACGGCGCAGCAGCAAAAAATGACGCAGTGCAACCAGCACGCCAGCACGCAAAATCTGAAAGGGGACGCGCGTAAATCTTTTATGAGCGAATGCCTGAAAAAAGAGAGCAATATCTCCAGCATGACGCCGCAGCAGGTAAAAATGAAAAGCTGCAACACCGCAGCGGGCGATAAAAAGCTTAGCGGCGACGCGCGTAAAAGCTTTATGAGTTCCTGCCTGAAAAAAGCCTGATATGCGGTTTATTACGGCCGCCGCGCGGCCGTAATATTCCCGCGCCACTCCCGCTTAGTTTTTTTAATATTTACACTTGCTAAAACTTTAAATAGACGCCTTAACAACGGCTTAGCCGCTTTTTTTATTTTCAGACTCTGCCTTCCGCTTTCCTTTGCCACACTTACTTTTTGTAGGGGAATAGCGGCGTCCGTCGAGGGCGCATTGTTGAATAACGACAAAGAAGGAGCCGTGTCATGAATTATCAGCCCGTCATCGCCCTAAAGGATCTGCCCGATCGCCAGCCCACCAAAACGAAAATAGCCGATACCGATATTCTGCTGGTGCGCGACGGAGAAAAGGTGCGCGCTTATCAGGCCACCTGTCCGCATGCGGGCGCGCCGCTGGAGCAGGGCGCTATCTGCGGCGATAAGCTGGTTTGCCCCTGGCATAAGGCGGTGTTTGCACTGGAAGATGGCCATATGTGCGAGCCGCTGGCGCTGGCCGATCTCAAACAGTTTCCGCTGCGCGTCGAGAACGGCATTGTGCAGGTCAATCCCAAAGCCATGTCATCTGCGACGCCCATTGGCAGCGGCGGCGACGCGCCCGTTTATGCGGTGCTCGGCGGCGGCGCGGCAGGCAGCGCCGCCATCTGGACGCTGCGCCGGGAGGGCTTTAAGGGAAAGGTGGTGCTGGTGGAACGCGAGCCGGAGGCGCCCTATGACCGCACGGCGCTGACGAAATTCGTCCCCTCCGGCAAGATGGATATCAAGAATGTGCCGCGCATTCTGAAAGAGGACATTTTGCAGCACGTCGATCGCCTCCAGGGCGAAGTAACGCGTCTCGATACGCGTGAGCAGCGTATCCACTTCGCCGACGGCGGCTCGCTGTTTTACGACAAATTGCTGATCGCCTCAGGCGGCGCGCCGCAGCGTCCCGATTTAGCGGGCAGCGATCTGGCGGGCGTACACCTGCTGCGTTCGCTGGCGCAGGCGGATGCGCTGCTCAAGGAGGTTGACCAGAGCCAGCAGCTGGTGATTGTCGGCAACAGCTTTATCGGCATGGAGATGGCGTCGGCGCTGCGCAATCGCGACGTTGAGGTCACGGTGGTGGCGCGGCATCCACTCCCTTTCGCGCGCCAGTTCGGCGAGCAGATTGGCCGCTATTTCCGCGATCTGCACGGCAGCAACGGCGTGCACTTTGTTGATGGCGAGCCGGCAGAGCTGGAGGGCGAGCAGCACGTTACCGCGCTGCGTCTGCAGGATGGCCGCCGCATCAAGGCAGACGTGGTGCTGCTGGCGACCGGCATTCAGCCCGCTACCGGGTTTATTCACAATCTGCCGCTGCGCGAGGATGGCAGCCTGCTCGCCGACAGCCAGCTGCGCGTGACGCAAAACGTCTGGGTGGCGGGAGATATCGCCAGCTATCTGACGCCGCAGGGGCCGCTGCGCGTCGAGCACTATCGCGTCGCCCATCAGCAGGGACGCATCGCCGCCTTTAATATGCTGGACAAGCGCATGATGTACGACCGCGTGCCCTTTTTCTGGACCACGCACTTCGGCACGCGCTACGAGTATCTTGGTCATGCCAGGGAGTGGGACGAGTATCGCCTCATCGGCTCGCTGGAGGAGAAAAAGTTTATCGCGCTTTACGGCCAGCAGGGCAAGCTGGCGGCGGCGTTCTCCTGCGGCATGTATACGCTCACGGCGGCGCTGGTGCTGGAGATGCAGCAGCCGATGACCATGGAGCAGGCGCTGGCGACGGTGGCGAGCCGGCAGGGATAGCGGAAGCGGGCGGAGCGGGCGCTCCGCCCTGTGCGTTACTTCTTGCTCAGCGCTTCAGACTTCGCCATGCACTGCTGCATCGCCTCCATCACGGCGGCGCGAAAGCCTTTCTCTTCCAGCACTTTCACCGCTTCGATGGTGGTGCCGCCGGGCGAGCAGACCATATCTTTCAGTTCGGCGGGATGTTTGCCGGTTTCCAGCACCATTTGCGCCGAGCCTTTTACCGCCTGGGCGGCGAACTGATAGGCCTGGGCGCGCGGCATGCCGCCAAGCACGGCGGCATCCGCCATCGCCTCGATGAACATAAAGACATAGGCGGGCGCCGAGCCGCTAACGCCGACCACCGAATGGATCAGATATTCGCTGACCACCGCCGCTTTGCCGAAGCTCTCGAATATCGTGACCACCTCGTCGATTTCCGGCTGGTCGACCAGCACGTTCGGCGTTATCGAGGTCATCCCTTCGTTGACCAGCGCCGGCGTATTCGGCATGACGCGCACGATCTTGCGGTCGTGGCCTAGCACCGTCGCCAGCGAATCGAGCGTCACGCCCGCGGCGATAGAGACCACCAGCGCCTCTTTTTTCAGCTGGCTGGCCAGATCTTTCAGCACTTTCAGGATGACGTTGGGTTTGACCGCGCCAAACAGAATATCGACTTCGCGCGCCAGCGCCTCGGCGCTCTCGGCGGCCTGAATGCCGTACTCGCGCGCCAGCGCCTCGTTGGCCTCCGCCTTGCGGTCAAATACCCAGATGTTCGAGGGCGCGACCTGGCCGCTTTTCACCAGTCCGCCGATAATGGCTTTGGCCATATTGCCGCCGCCGATAAACCCAATCTTCTTCTCCAGCATCGCCGTATCCTTAAGAAAGTTCGAAAATCTTAACGCGTTAGCTTACTTCAGCCAGGATTAATAACAAGTCAGCAAGGAGAACACTGCATGGGCGACAATGAAAATCAAAGCCGGCACTACCCGGTTAAAGAGAATATGCCGTGGCAACGTATTGAGTGGCGTATTCAGCATGCGGGCTTCGCGCTGCTGCTGCTGATTGTCGTCGCTGGCGCGGCAGGGCTGTTTTCAAAAGGCTGGCTGAGCAACCAGAGCGTCGCCAGCGCGGATAAGCGGCTGAGCGTCGATTACGAACGCTTCGGGCGACGAGAAAGCAACATGGATATGACGCTGCGTCTGAAGCAGCTGCGCGGCGACGATTATCAGATCAGGCTGCGCGGTCCGCAGCTCGACGATATTCAGCTGCAGACGCTCCAGCCGCAACCGGACGAGGCCTGGAGCACAGGCGATAGCCTGCTGCTGCGCTGGCACCGGCGCGCCGATCAGCAGGAGGCAACTATCTGGATCGGCACCCAGGCGCAGGATTTCGGCCGCTATCACCTTACCGTCACGCTCGACGACGCCTCCAGCGTACGCTTTAGTCAGTTTATCTACCCTTAGGAGAGCCATATGGAAACGGTTTTGCGCGCAGCCAGCATGTATCTGCTGTTGATGGTGGTGTTTAAAATCGCTGGACGGCGCACCCTCATGGAAATGACCTCTTTTGATCTGATTTTGCTGCTGATTATCAGCGAGGCGACCCAGCAGGCGCTGCTCGGCGATGACTTTTCCGTCACGGGTGCCGGATTGACCATCGTTACGCTGATTGTGATTGATATTCTGTTCGGCGTGATGAAAACGCGCTTTCCCCGCATGGAGCGGCTGATTGACGGCTCTTCGCTGATCCTGGTGGAAGAGGGCAAACTGCTGCGCCAGCGGGCGAAGCGCGCCGGAGTAGACGAAGAGGATATTCTGCAGAGCGCGCGTAGCTCGCAGGGACTGGAGCGGCTGGACCAAATAAAGTTTGCCATTCTGGAGAAGACCGGCAAGATCTCCATCATTCCCAAAGAGTAAGGAAAGAACATGGTTATCTGGGTTGATGCCGACGCCTGCCCCAACGTCATTAAAGAGGTGCTCTACCGCGCGGCGGACCGCACCAAAACGCAGGTGACCTTCGTCGCCAACCAGTCGCTGCGCGTGCCGCCGTCGCCATATCTGAAAACGCTGCGCGTGCCTGCCGGGTTCGACGTCGCGGATAACGAGATCGTAAAGCGCGTGGAAGTGGGGGACCTGGTGATTACCGCCGATATCCCGCTGGCGGCGGAGGTACTGGAGAAAGGGGGCGCAGCGCTTAACCCGCGCGGCGAGCGCTATTCGCCCGCCACTATCCGCGAAAAGCTGACCATGCGCGACTTTATGGACACGATGCGCGCCAGCGGCGTACAAACGGGCGGTCCAGCGGCGATGAGCCCGCGGGACCGCCAGCAGTTCGCTAACGCGCTCGACAGCTGGCTGACGCAGCGCCAGCGCTGAAATCAGACAAAGCTGTCGTCGTCGTCGTTAAAGCCGTCGAAGCTGTCGTTGCCGAGATCGTTGAAGTCGTTATTATCCGCGTAGTTGTTATCCCAGCCGTTGTTCTGGTCGAGGAAACCGCTGCCGCCGCTGTTGAAGGTGTCGAGATTGTCATCGACCTGCGGCAGCGGCGCGTCGGGTTCGTTGATAATGTTAACGATCTCTTCCGGCTGCGAGTGGTGGAACAGGCTGGTCAGCATATCCGCCATCACCACGCCGCCTGCGACGCCCACTGCGGTTTGCAGCGCGCCGCCGAGAAAGCCGGTGCCGCGCGCTGGGGCGGCAGGTGCATTGTTATATTGCTGCGGCTGCTGCGGCTGCTGCGGCGCATTGTTCCACGCCTGCTGCTGTGGCTGCTGCGCAGGCGCCTGCTGGCGCGATCCGCCGCCGAACAGGCTCGACAGAAAACCGCCGCTGCTCTGCTGCTGAGGCTGCTGTTGCTGTTGCGCCAGGCGATTCTCCAGCTCGGTGATGCGCTCGTTGAGTTTCTTCATCGCCGCTTCCTGGATCAGGATCGCCTGCGCCATATAGTAAGGCGCGCCGGGCTGCTGCTGCAGATGTTCTTTAATCAGCTGTTCCGCCGCCGCGTCACGCGGTCCGGTCTGGCTCTCGGCCTGTTTCAGACGGCTGAACAGACCCTCAATTAACTGATGTTCCTGACTGTACATAATGGCTCTCCTGTTGCGATTGAATAAGTATATGGGGACGCGGCGCGGCAAAGTAAAATCCACCAGGTAAGCAAATGTTGCCGCCGCTTGATTTGACGCGATCTGCACGAAATGCGCATGGTTAACCCGTTAATATTTAATGAAATTGGTGTGAAAGTCTGAAAAGGATGCGCAATTCTTGCTTCACGGGTGGAGGCTATAGCGGTTTCCAGTTATGATGCGTCGCATTATTAAGCGATACGCCGAGATTTACGGCCTGTAACGGCGGAGGAACTGCCCGATGTCTCTACCCATTTATCTGATCGGCGCGCGCGGCTGCGGGAAAACCACCGTGGGCGAGGCGCTATCGCGCGCGCTCGGCTACGCCTTTCGCGATACCGATCACCATCTGCAGCTCAGCACCCAGCGCAGCGTTGCGCAGATTGTGGCCGATGAAGGCTGGGAAGGCTTTCGCGCGCGGGAAACGGAGTCGCTAAAAGCGGTTACCGCGCCATCCACGGTGATCGCTACCGGCGGCGGCATGGTGCTGGCGGAGCACAATCGTCGCTTTATGCGCGAACAAGGACGCGTGATCTGGCTCAGCGCGCCATCACATATTCTGGCGCAGCGGCTGGAGAGCCAGCCGGAAGCGGCGCAGCGCCCAACGCTGACCGGCCGTCCTATCGCTGAAGAGATGGGCGATATTCTGCGTGAACGCGCGCATCTCTATCGCGACGCCGCCCACCATGAAGTCAACGCCATGCAGACGCCGGAGCGCGTTATCGACGAGATTCTTCAGTCGCTGTCGCTGGCGCGCGCCAGCTAGTTTCCGCTTTTTTCTTCAGATTCCTCCCGCTTTCCCGTCTGGGTTGCGTAGCCTGGCTATACTGATCCTCAGACGGGAATCGTCTCGTCGTGTGGAATACGATTAGCCAGGAGGGATTAAATATGCCGACCAGACCGCCTTATCCACGCGAAGCTCGCGTCGTCACCGTTGAGAAGGGACCGCCGGGCAGCACCGTAACCTCATGGGAGTTACGCGCCGATCATCCATCGCCCAATACCTTAATTAGCGAACATACGTCTGAAGCGGAAGCGCAGGATGCCAAAGTTCGCTATGAAGATGTGGAAAAAGAGTAGGATAATCTCTCTGGCAGGGACGCCAGCCTGAATACGCTTTTTCGCTGATTTCTATTTGCTGTTATTAGCTGCCTGGGCGCAGCGAAGCTGTTATCCATTCTGCTATTTCTCTTAACTCCCCTATAAAATCATTTCTCTTTGCCGCCTGCCCGGTTATTTCACTGCGCACTATTTCCCCTGACAAAAATTGACGCTTGACCCTTATTCCCCCGCGTTTTAGTTTTAACCATCGATACAGGAACTCGGTTCCATATAGTGAAACTCGCAATATGACCACACTCGAAAACGCTGCCGCGGTGCTTAAGCTGTTTCAGCAAAAAGGGGTGACGCAGGGAAATCCCGGGCTGACGTTTACCGATGTCGTCGAGGCGCTGCGCCTGCCGAAAAGCACCGTATCGCGCCTGTTGGCCACCATGGAAAGTCAGGGCATGCTGGAGCGCGACGCAGAGAGCCGCTGTTTTCATATTGGCCGCGTGCTGCTGTCGGCCGCCGGACACTATCTTTCCGCGCCGCTGGTAGACAGCGCCGCGCCGGCGATGGCGCGGCTGGCGGATAAAACCGGCAGCATCGGCTATATCTCGCGCCTCGACGGTCGCGATCTGGTGGTGATGCGCATGTTTCACGGACGCCACTTCACCCAGTTGGTGACGCCGCCGGGAAGCCGCATGATCGCCGCCGCTACCTCGACCGGCCGCGTGCTGCTGGCGCAACTCAGCGAAGACGAGGTGCGCGAGCGCTACCGCGACGCCTGGCAGCCGCTGCCGCCCAATTCGCCGCAAACGCTGGAGGCGCTCTGCGCGCAGCTGGCGGCGATCCGTAGCCAGCGCTGGTCGCTGGCGCGCAATGAAACGCTGCCCGGCATCAGTTCGCTCTCCGTCGCGCTGCATAATAAATATCACGGCGACACGGTGGCGCTTTGCCTTTCGTTTTTATCGCAGGAGAGTTCACCTGGCTATCCGCCTGCGCTGCTTGATGAATTACGCATAACGGCCAGCGACCTGGCCGAGAAATATGGCGCAACGCCACTCTGAATTTAATTTTTTATCGGCGCAATACTTTCGCCACACCGGGAAAACGCCAGGCCTTCGGGCCTGTTTATTCAACCTCACGGACGAAATAAAAAAACGACGTAAGCGAGCCTGATTCAGGCTCGCGAAGCGTCATTTCATTTCTACCGGCATTGCTGACGGGGACAATATGGAGAAGGTTAATCCAGTTAAACAGGCTGGCGTGGCGATAGTATTAATCGCCCTGTCGGTGGCGGGCGCCATTATCGGCGTGCAGCTTATTACCACTATCGGCGTGACGCCGAATACCTCAATTATCGGCGCGCTATTCGCCATGCTGCTGGCGCGAATTCCCTTACAGGCGTTTCGCCGCTATCGTTCGATTGAAATTCAAAACCTCGCGCAAACCGCAATTTCTTCTGCCACCTTCGGCGCGGCCAACAGCTTATTAATGCCGATCGCCGTGCCGTGGGCGCTGGGCGAGCCGCAGCTGGTGCTGCCGATGTTCTGCGGCGTCAGCGCGGCGATGCTGCTGGACGCTTATCTGCTCTACCGCCTGTTCGATACCCGCGTCTTTCCCGCCAGCAACGCCTGGCCGCCGGGCGTGGCCGCCGCAGAGGCGATCAAAGCGGGCGACAGGGGCGGTCGACAGGCCTGGCTGCTGGCGGCGGGCATCGTCGGCGGCATTCTCGGCTCGATGCTGAAGATCCCGATGTCCGCTTTCGGCACCGCCTTTATCGGCAATATCTGGGCGCTGGGCATGCTCGGCGTCGGCTTTCTGGTGCGCGCCTATGCGCAACCGGTTGCCGGCATCGATATCAACGCGCTCTATTTGCCGCACGGCGTCATGGTCGGCGCGGGGCTGGTGGCGCTGATTCAGGTGGTGATGGTGATCCGCAGCCGTCGCCACGACGAGCAGAAAGTGAGCCGCGGCGGCAATGAGGTCAGGCGCGCGCTCGGTCTTGGCGGCGCGGGCTACCTGATTATTTCGGCGCTGCTGGCGCTGGCGGGCGGTCTGTGGAGCGAAATGAGCCTGCCGATGCTGCTGCTGTTTGTGATTTACGCCGCGTTCGCCGCCTTCGTGCATGAGCTGATCGTCGGCATCGCCGCGATGCACTCCGGCTGGTTCCCGGCCTTCGCCGTGGCGCTGATTACCCTGATCGTCGGCATCCTGCTCGGCTTTCCGCCGCTGGCGCTCTGCTTGCTGTGCGGCTTTACCGCGGCGACCGGGCCCGCCTTCGCCGACATGGGCTACGATCTGAAAGCGGGCTTTATCCTGCGCGGCAACGGCGCGGATCTGCAGCAAGAGCTGTGGGGCCGCCGCATCCAGCTGATCGCGGCGATGATCGCGTTCCTGGTCTCTATTCCGGTCGTCTGGTACGCGCATAACCTGTTCTTTGCGGAAAACCTGCTGCCGCCGGTGGCGCGCGTTTACGCCAAAACCATCCAGGCGGGCGCGGAGCCCGGCATCGCCGGCAGCCTGCTGATATGGGCGATTCCCGGCGCGGTTATTCAGCTGATCGGCGGGCCGAAGCGCCAGCTCGGCGTGCTGCTTGCCACCGGCCTGCTGATCAACAATGCGATGGCCGGCTGGGCGGTGGTGGTGGGCATCGCGCTGCGCATCGTGATCCTTCGCGTATGGGGCGAACGCGGCCGCTCGCCAATGGAGGTGATGGCGGCGGGCTTTATTGCCGGCGACGCGCTCTATAGCTTCTTTCACTCGCTGTTTGCCAGCGGAAAAAAATAATTAAGGGATGTCATGAGCTTGCACCAGACGTTACAGGTATTTGAATTATTCGACAGCGCATTGATCGACGGTCAGCAGGTGGTGGATCTTTTTGCCGCTTTTCCCGGCGTGAACGCCAGCTTTAAACGCGTCAGCGGGCCGAAAGGGCGCACCGATTTCGTTCGCATCGATATTCCGGGCGCGCAGGGCAAAGCCGGCGGCGGCAGCGCGCCGACGCTCGGCATTATCGGCCGCCTGGGCGGCATCGGCGCGCGCCCGACGCGCATCGGCATGGTCTCCGACGCCGATGGCGCCGTGGCGGCGGTGAGCAGCGCGCTGAAGCTGGCCGTTATGCAGACCAAAGGCGACGTGCTGGCGGGCGACGTCATCGTCACCACCCATATCTGTCCCGATGCGCCGACGCGTCCGCACGAGCCGGTCGATTTTATGGATTCGCCTATCGACGACGTCACCATGAACGACAATGAGGTGGTGCCGGAGGTTGACGCTATCCTGTCGATCGATACCACCAAGGGCAACCGCATTATCAACCACAAAGGATTTGCGCTGTCGCCTACGGTAAAAGAGGGCTATATCCTGCGCATATCGGACGATCTGCTGCGCATCATGGAGATGACCACTGGCCGTCCGGCGGTGACCTTTCCCATCACCACGCAGGATATAACGCCTTACGGCAACGGCATTTATCACCTCAACAGCATTCTGCAGCCCTCAACCGCCACCGATGTGCCGGTGGTCGGCGTGGCGATCACCGCCGAGTCGGTGGTGCCGGGCTGCGGCACCGGCGCCAGCCACGAAGTGGATATCGCGGCGGCGGCGAAGTTTGCGGTGGAGGTGGCGAAAGAGTTCGGCCGCGAGACCTGCCATTTCTACGATGCGGACGAATATGCCCGCCTGCTGGCGCTCTATGGCAGCCTGAGCCATCTGCGTAAACGAGACTAATATGACGAAATCCCTGGTTACGCTGACTATCGGTCAGTCGCCGCGCAGCGATATCATGCCGCTGCTGACAGAGTTTTTACCCGGCGAGCAGACCGACCATGTCGGCCTGCTGGATGGGCTGAGCGAAGCGGAGATCGCCACGCGCTACGCGCCTGACGCCCAGGACGGCGTGCTGGTGTCGCGCCTGCAAAACGGCGCGCAGGTGCGGCTGGCCACGGCAAAGGTAGAACAGGGATTGCAGGCAAAAATCGCCGCGCTGGAAGCCGAAGGCTACGACACTATTCTGCTGCTCTGCACCGGCGAGTTCGGCGCGCTGACCGCGAAAAGCGCGCTGCTGCTGGAGCCGGACCGCATTATTCCGCCGCTGGTTTCCGCCATTGTGCAGGAGCATCAGGTCGGCATCGTGGTGCCGGTCGAGGAGCAGATTCAGCAGCAGGCGAATAAGTGGCGCAATCTGAAGCGCCGCCCCTGTTTCGCCGTCGCCAGCCCCTATATTCCCGATAATGAGAAGCTTACCGACGCCGCGCTCTCCCTTCAGGAGCAGGGCGCGGACGTGGTGGTGCTGGACTGCGTCGGCTATAACCAGACTCATCGCGACTTTTTGCAGAAGCTGCTCGGCATTCCGGTGCTGCTCTCCAACGTGCTGGTCGCCAAACTGGCCGCTGAACTTATCGTCTGATAACCGACGCGATCACAAAGCGGGAGGCGGCGCTGCAATTCGCGTGACAGATCAGCGAGTTCCGCTCTACACTGCCAGCTACCTTAATGTGCTGTGAGGAAGTAATATGCTCAATGTAAGCGAGTATTTTGACGGAAAAGTGAAATCGATCGGTTTCGACAGTGCCAGCACTGGTCGCGCCAGCGTAGGCGTGATGGCGGAAGGCGAATACACCTTCGGCACGGCGCAGCCGGAAGAGATGACGGTAGTAAGCGGATCGCTGAAGGTGCTGCTGCCGGGCGAAACCGAGTGGCAATGGTTTGAAGCGGGTTCGGTGTTCAACGTGCCGGGCCACAGCGAGTTTCATCTGCAGGTGGGCGAGCCGAGTTCCTATCTCTGCCGCTACCTGAAAGAGTAAAAATCACCGCAAAGCGGCCCGCGACGTTCTTAGCGCGGGCCGCTTTACTACTCGGGATAGGTTATCCCGGCCGTCTGTCGGGCGATTTTTAGCGGGTGACAGTGACCTGCTCCAGCCGCGTATCCTGCCACGGCGCGCTGCCCAGCTTCGACGCCAGCGGCACCAGCACGCGCAGATCCTCCAGCCACGCGTCGCGCGTCTCATCCGTCTTCTGTCCGTCACCCTCACTACGACAGGCTACCTGCAGGTAGCGACCGCTGAAAGCGGGGTTGATGCGCTGCGCCTCGCCGCCTGCCAGCACGCTGCACTGCTGCCGCGTGCGGCGCACGTCCGATGACGGCGCGCGCGCCACTAAATCCGTATCGACGGTAAACGTCTGTCCGACCACCAGGGGGAAACGCAGCGTGGTTTTTAGCGCTTCCAGTCGACTGGGCTGCGAGGCAATCGACATCGCAAACTTCAGCTGGAGCAGATTGCCCAGCGTCAGGCGCTGCACCTTCCAGATACCGTAATTTTCCAGCTTGCGCAGGTAGCCATGCTCGTCGACGTCGATACGCACCGCGACCTTGCCCGAGGGGCTATTTTCCACCCAGTTCAGCTGACGAAAACGCGGCAGTGCCCAGGGCGCAATCAGCTGATGAACCTGCTGTTCCAGCCCCTTGTCCAGCGGCAGCGCCGCCATAACGGAGGCCGGGTTATCGCTTAGCGCGGGCAGAATCGCGCGCGCGTCGCGGCTGACCGCCTTGTGTGCTGCAGAGACAAAGCGACCCAGCGCGCGGAAGCGTTGCAGATCGGCGGTGGCGCAAAGGCGGGTAAAGGTCTGTTTCATGAGCGGCGTCAGTGGGAAAGAGGCTTTACGATCTGCGATATCGCCGCTGTCCAGCGAGTCGGTCACGTAGCCTTTGTCATCCACATCCATCATCGACACGGGTGCAAACGCCTGTGTCTGACAGTTGAAGCGATAGTTTTCTACCTTGAACGCGTAAGGGGCGTCATAGGGTGGATCGAAATCGCGCGTCGCATAGTCATAGCCAAAACGCACCTGCAATTCGTCGCCGCTGCGCTTCAGGCTGGCGACGTCAACGAGCGCGGTAGAACCAAAGCGGTTGGTCGGCGCGATCTTTTCCCAGACGACCGCTTTCTCCGGCAGGCGACAGATGCGCTTCAGCGTTTCAGGATCCTGATTGGGGCCCGGCTGCGGCGGTGTGTAGCGGCCAAATTCGCTGCCGTAGAAGCGCGCGGTGGTCATGCCTTTGGCGTCGAGCAGATTGCGATAGAGCGCCTCGGCAGAGAGCGTTTTACAGTCGTAAGCCTGCCAGACCTGCATCGCGCCGCCCGATTTACCGGCCAGCGCCACCATCACGTTAAGGCGGTCGTTGATGCGCAACGCATTCAGGCGGGTAAAAGAGGCGTCGCCAATGCTGGCGGAGGAGAAGAGCATCAACCCGGCGAGCAGCGCCGCGCGGGTAGAGGAACGAAACATAGCGGGAATCCTTTGCCGAAAGAAGTGATTATCGGCAAAGGCGCGTCATTCTTGAACCGTCAGCGTTTTGCTTCGCCGCCCAGCGCTTCCACCAGATTGCTGGTGAGCGCGGCGAGTTCGCTGGTCATCAGGATAAAGTCGGCGTCGAAACGCTGAGCGAAATCTTCACGGTCGATATCGTCATTCTGCTCGCGCAGCGTGTCGCTGAACTTCAGGCGCTTCACCGAGCCGTCGTCCGCCAGCACGAACTGAATGCGCTCCTGCCAGTCGAGCGCCAGTTTGGTTACCAGCTTGCCCGCTTCGATATGGTTGGCGATCTCATCGCACACCAGATCCTGTTTTTTACAGCGGATCACGCCGCCATCTTCGAGGATCGCCTTCAGCTCCGCTTCGTCCATCAGGGCGAAACCGGCGGGCAGATCGCCGGAGCGCACCCATTCGGTCAGCATCAGCTCGATCGGGCTTTCCAGCGTCAGCGGCACGACCGGCAGCGAGCCAAGGCTCTTACGCAGGAGCGCCAGCGTATCTTCCGCCTTTTTCGCGCTGGTGCAGTCGACCATGATCAGGCTGTTGACGGTATCGATCCAGATAAAGGTCTGGCTGAGACGGCTGAAGGCGCGCGGCAGCAGGCTGTGCAGCACTTCATCTTTCAGCGAATCTTTTTCGGTTTTTTTCAGCTTGCGGCTCTGTTCCGCTTCCAGCTTGCTGATCTTCGCTTCCAGCGCCTGCTTCACCACCGGCGACGGCAGGATCTTTTCCTCTTTACGGGCGCAAATCACGATCTGGCCGTTGTTCACGTGGGTCAGCGCGTCGCTGCGGTTGCCCATTGGCGACACCCAGCCGGTTTTGCTCATATCCTGGCTGCCGCAGGGAGAGAAGGTGTAAGCCTCAAGCTGTTTTTCCATGTCGTCTGCAGAGAGCGGAATGTCCCGATTCAGACGATAAACCATCATATTTTTAAACCACAACATCATAATTCCTTACCGGGTCGCGCGATCTGGCGCACAAGTCGAGAGGTCAGGGCGCATGATAGCGAAACATCGAAACGGTTTCATTGCCTTTCCCCGACGCCGCTCCTAATGTATCTCCTACCCTGACGAATAATGAGGAATAATGCGTGCGTATAGGTATTGATTTGGGCGGTACCAAGGTCGAAGTGATCGCCCTGTCTGACGAGGGAAATGAGCTGTTTCGCCACCGCGTGGATACGCCGCGCGACGACTACGCCGCCACGGTGCAGGCGATCGCGGATCTGGTGCGTCTCGCCGAAGCGAAAACCGGCCAGACCGGCAGCGTCGGCGTCGGCATTCCCGGCACGATTTCGCCTTACGCGCACCGCGTGAAAAACGCCAACTCCACCTGGCTTAACGGCCAGCCGCTGGATCGCGATCTGGCGCTGGCGCTGCAGCGCGAAGTGCGCATCGCCAACGACGCCAACTGCCTGGCGGTCTCAGAAGCGGTAGACGGCGCGGGCGCGGGCCAGCCGCTGGTGTTCGCGGTGATCATCGGCACCGGATCGGGCGCAGGCGTGGCGATTAACGGCGAAGCGCGCATCGGCGGCAACGGCAACGCGGGTGAGTGGGGCCACAATCCGCTGCCGTGGATGGACGAAGAGGAGCTGCGCTACCGTGAGGAGGTGCCGTGCTACTGCGGCCAGAAAGGCTGCATCGAGACCTTTGTCTCTGGCACCGGCTTCGCCATCGACTACCGGCGGCTGAGCGGGCAGGCGCTGAAGGGCGCGGAGATCGTCAGGCTGATCGCGCAGCAGGATCCCGTCGCCGAGCAGGCGATGCGGCGCTACGAAACCCGGCTGGCGAAGTCGCTGGCGCAGGTGGTGAACCTGCTCGATCCCGATGTGATCGTGCTCGGCGGCGGCATGAGCAATAACGAGCGTCTTTACCAGACGGTGCCGACGTTGATGAAGCAGTGGGTTTTCGGCGGGGAGTGCGAAACGCCGGTGCTGAAAGCAAAACACGGCGATTCGAGCGGGGTGCGCGGCGCGGCCTGGCTCTGGCCGCTGAGAAAGTAGGGGCTACTGCGTCGCGCCGAAGGGGAACTGCCAGTCCTCCGGCACGCCGACCGGCGGCAGCGGCAGGTTGCGCGCGCTGCTGACCTGTTGCCAGGCGCGCAGGCAGAGCGCCTCGTCGCCTTCGGTGCGCAGCACGCTGTAGCCGCCGTCGGCGCGGCGGTGCGCCGACACCAGGCAGCTCTGGCCGGGATAGCGCGGCGCGACGCTGCTGTTGAAGCTGTCGATTAGCTGGTGCTGAACGTCACGCAAATAGTGGCACTGCGCCGCCGAGTAAGCGCGGTCGCAGCTGAGATTGCTTTGCGGTTTGCTGCTGCATCCCGCCAGCAGCGCGCTGGCGAGCAGCAGCGCCATGCCTGTTTTCATTACGCCTCCTGAGGGCGGGGCAGTTCCAGTTTGCTGTAGCCCAGCCCATTAATCTTGCGCACCCGAATCTGTACCGGAATGCGCTCTTTCATCGCCTCAACGTGGCTGATTACGCCGATGGTTTTGCCGCTGGCGTTAAGCGCGTCCAGCGCGTCCAGCGCGGTGTCGAGCGTTTCGGCGTCCAGCGTACCGAAGCCCTCGTCGAGAAACAAAGACTCTATGCGGGTTTTCACGCTGACTAAATCTGAAAGTGCCAGCGCCAGCGCGAGGCTGACCAGAAAACTTTCGCCGCCCGAAAGGGTACGGGTGTCGCGCGCGGCGTCCGCCTGCCAGGTATCGATCACGTCCAGCTCAAGCGCGTCGCTGGCGCGGCGCTGCAGCAGATAGCGGCCGTGCAGCCGATCGAGCTGGCGGTTGGCGAGCGCCACCAGGTGATCCAGCGTCAGCCCCTGCGCGAAGCGGCGGAATTTATCGCCGCTGGCGGAGCCGATAAGATCGTTTAGCTGGCTCCACTGCGCCAGCGCCGCTTCATCCTCTTCGATCTGGGTCATCAGGCTTTGCTGCTGTTCGCGCAGGCGCGCGTCGCTCTGAAGCTGCTGCTGCGCCTCGCCCTGCTGGCGCGCATTGTCGCGCAGCGCCAGACGCAGCGCCTCAAGCTGCGCTTCCAGCGCGGCGGCGTTTTCCGCTGCGCCCTCGGGTCGGCTTTGCTGATGCGTCGCCCGACGCTGGGCCAGCTGCTGCCGCTGAGCCTGCAGCGCCTGGCGCTGCTGCTCAAGCTGCTGTAACCGGCTGCGCAGCGCGCGCGCCTCCTCGTCCTCCAGCAGCGCGGCGCGCAGGCTGGCTTCATCGTCAAAACCGGCGGCGGCCAGCGCATCGCTGAACAACTGCTGCGCCTCGCGCAGCCCCTGGCGGATTTTTTCCTGCTGCGCCTCCAGCTCTGCGGCGCGTCCGGCCAGCTGGCTGAGATGGCTCTGGGTTTTTTGCAGCGCCTCCACCGCGGCGGCGAGGGCGGCTTCCTGCTGCTGGATCTGCGCCTGCATCTGCCGCCGCGCCGCGGCAACGTCGTTATCGCCGAACAGCGCCTGCCGCGTCGCGCGCTGCTGCGCCAGCGTCGCGTCGCTTTGCGCGCGCTGCTGCTGCAGGGCGTCGAGCCGCTGCCGTTCGCTCTCAACGCGCTGCTGCAGGCTGCTGCACTGCGCTTCGGCGCGCGCCAGCTGCGGCTGAAGTTGAGCCAGCTGCTGCTCGCTCTCGTTCCACTGCCGCCAGCGCTGCTGCTGCTGTTGCAGCCAGCCGTCGCGCGACGCCGCGTCGGGCAGGGCAAGACCGGCATCCGCCAGCTCCTGATGCAGCGCGTCGCGGCGCTGCCGCCAGTCGCGCTCTTCCTGTTCCAGACGCTGCGCCAGCGTCGTCGCGCCCTCTTGCAAGTTAGTGAGCGTTTGCTGGGCCAGCTGAAGCTGCTGCTGATGCTGCTGCAGCGCCTGCTGATGGAGCAGGTGCTCATCTTTCGCCTGCTGGCGCAGGCGCGCGGCGCTCTCCTGCTGACGGATCAGCTGCTGCAGCGCCTGCTCTTCGCTGTTGTGCTGCTGCTGCCAGGCGGCCAGCGCGGCGCTGTCGCCTGCATCGAATGTGAGCGCCAGCTCACGCTGTAGCCCAAGCCACTGCTGGGTTAACTCATCCAGCCGTTGGGTTTCTGCCGCCAGTTCCTCCTGCAGCCGCTGCCGTTCGGTCTTCGCCTGCTTAACGGCCTCGCCTTTTTTGATGCCCTGTTCGCGCAGCGCCTCAACCTGCTGCTCCTGTTCGGCCAGCCGTCGCTGATTCTCGCTCAGCTCCAGCGCGGCGTAGCGCTCGACCGCCGGATGCTGGCAAGAGCCGCACAGCGGGCAAGGCTGCTCGGGTTCCAGGCGCGCGCGCCAGGCCGCCAGATCGGCGATATGCTGCTCCAGCTCGCAAATCTTTTTGATATCGGCCAGCGACGCCTTTTCGCGCGCGAAGGCGGCGCGCAGCGTCTGCAGCGTGTCGTCATCCTGCTGCAGCGTCTTTTCCAGCGCGGCGAGGCGCTGCTGACGCGCGGCGAGATGCTGCTGCAGCGGCGTCCACTGCGAGGCGAGCACCGCCAGCTGCTGGCGCAGCGGGCGGCTCGCCTCGCTCTGCGCCAGACTGGCCTGTAGCGCCTGCGGCGGATGGCGCTGCTCCAGATCGGCCAGCGCCTGCTGCGCCCTCTCCAGGGCGCTCGCCGCCTGCTGTTCGGCCTGGCTCAGCGGCGTCGCCTGCTGCGCCAGCCGGGCGATCTCCGCCTGCCGCTGCGCCAGCGTTCGCTGCTGCTGAATTTGCTGTTCACGCAGCGCCGCCAGCGCGGCTTCGCGCTGCGTCAGCTGGGCGAAACGCTCCTGCCACAGCGCCAGCGAAGGGCCCCACTGCGGCAGCGCGCCCTGATCCGCGCGCCACTGCTGCTGTTGCGCCAGCGCGGCCTGCAGGCTGTCGCGCTGTGCCGTTTCCTGCTGCAGGGCGCGCGCGCTTTGCGTCAGCGCCTGCTGCTGCTGGTCGCTTTCCTGCTGCTGCTGCTGCGCCTGCGCCAGCAGGGCGGCGATCTGCTGGTCGAGCGGAATAACCTGCTCCGTCAGCAGCGTCTCCTGCGCCTGCTGCTCGCGCAGCGCGGCGTCGCGCGCCGTCTGGGCCGCCTCGCGGCGCTGCCGATCGCTCTCTGTTTGCTGCTCTGCGGCCTGGCGCTGCTGTGCGAGCTGCTGCTGCGTCTGCTGCAGGCGCTGCTGCTCATGCAGCAGGCTGTCGCGCTGAGCTAATTTATCGCGCAGCTTCTCCGCTGGCTCGCTGCGCGCCAGCCGCTGGCGATCCGCTTCCGCGTCGCGCCACGCCTGTTCTGCCGCCTCGAGCGCGGCCTGCGCGGCCTGAATGTCGCTGTCGAGCTGCTGCGCCTGGGTCAGCCACTGATGCTGCCTGCGCAGGCTATCGTTCTGCTGAGTAAGCGCCTGCTCCGCTTCGGTCAGCGCAGCCAGCTGCTGCTGCAGCGCGGCGCGCGCTTCGGCGTCGAGCAGCGTCAGGGTGCCGGCGCGGCTGCGCAGGTTATCCAGCGCCAGCCGCGCCGCCTTGTGACGCTCGTAGATGGCGATGGAGATCTGGCCATAGATCTCGGTGCCGGTCAGCTCCTCCAGCAGTTCGGCGCGCTCGCCGGGCTTCGCGTTAAGAAACGCGGCGAACTGCCCCTGCGACAGCATCATCGAGCGGGTAAAGCGCTCGAAGTCGAGGCCCGACAGCGACTCGATCAGTTTTAATTTGTCGTTGACCTTGTCCGCGAATATTTTGTCGTCGATGCAGCGCGCCAGCTCGACGCGCGGCGCCTGCAGCTTGCCGTCGGCCGCGCCGCGCGCGCGGTTCTGGCTCCAGAAGGCGCGCCAGGCTTCGCCTTTGATCTCGAACTCCACTTCGGCGAGGCATTCGGCGGTGTCGCGCGTCATCAGACCGTTTTGCGTCTGCGACAGCACGCCGAGGCGCGGCGTCTGGTGATAGAGCGCCAGACAGATAGCGTCGAGCAGGGTGGTCTTGCCTGCGCCGGTCGCGCCGGTTATGGCGAACAGACCATTGCTGGCGAAGGGCTCGGCGCGAAAGTCGATAAACCATTCGCCTTTCAGCGCGTTCAGGTTTTTAAAGCGCAGCGTGAGGATTTTCATTCGCTCTCCTCCAGCGAGGCGAGGGTAGCGCGGAACAGGGCGCTGAGGCGCGCATGCTCGGCTTCTTCGATATCCTCCGCCAGCGCGATGCGGCGGGCGAAGACCTCTTCCACTTTTAGCTCGCTCAGGGTTTCGTTTTTTAGCTGCGCCAGGCTGTGCTGGCGCTGTTCGCGGCTGCGGCGCAGCAGCAGGATTTCGACCGGCAGATCGGCGGTCAGCGCCTCGACGCGGCGCTGCAGATCGCTGAGAAATTCCTGGGTGGTGACTTCGATATCGAGCCAGACCGGCCTGTCGCCCTGATGGCCGGCGAAGGGCGCCAGCTGCGCCTCGATCTCCGCCAGCGAGCCTTTCAGCATCTTCATCGGCTGGAACGGCGGAACGGGCAGCGGCGTCACGCTCTGCAAACCGGCGCTATCCAGCTGCAGCAAAAATACGCTTTTCTCGCTGCCGAGCTCGTCGAAGCTGAGCGGGATCGGCGAGCCGCTGTAGCGAATATGATCGCTGTTGGCGACGCGCTGGGCGCGATGGATATGGCCGAGCGCCACGTAGTCGACGTCGGGAAAAGCCGACGCGGGAAAGGCGTCGAGCGTGCCGATATAGATATCGCGCACCGAATCGCTTTTGCTGACGCCGACGGTGGTGAGATGGCCGGTAGCGATAACCGGCAGCGCCAGCGGATGCGCGCGCGCCGCGTCGACGCTGCGCTGATAGTGCGCGGCGATCGCCTCCAGCAGGCTGAGCTGCTTCTCGCGGCCCGACTGGCCCGCGCGGCTGCGCATAATATCGCGCGGCCGCAGATAGGGAATAGCGCAGAGCAGCGCGCCCGGTTCGCCGGCGCGGTTGCGCAGCAGCAGCAGATTGTGATCTGGCTGCGGCGTGGTGATCACCTGGGTATTCAGGCAGGCGAGCAGGGCGCGCGACTCGTTGAGCGTGGCGACCGAATCGTGATTGCCCGCCAGCACCACCAGCTGGCAGCCGGTCGGCTGCAGCGCCACCACAAAACGGTTAAAGAGTTCGCGCGCATAGCTTGGCGGCGTGCCGCTATCGAAGAGGTCGCCTGCAACGATCAGCGCATCAACCTGATGCTCCTCGATACGCGCCAGCAGCCAGTCGAGAAAGGCCTGGTGCTCGGCCGCCCGGCTCTTGTTATAGAAAAACTGACCGAGGTGCCAGTCCGCGGTATGAATGATGCGCATAAAACTCCCTGCGGTAACGGTTTGCCGGAGAATTATACCGGCTATGGCGCAAAAGCGAAAAAAGCTGCGCCGGCTGTCATAAAGCAGTGTTAACGCGCTGATTAAGCGGCTATGTTTTTCATAAAAGTGTCATAAATCTGACGCATAATGGCGCCGCATATAACGGTGACAGCGGTCACATCAGCAGGAGTTGCAATGGCTAAGCGCATTTTGGTTGTGGAAGATGAAGCCCCTATCCGTGAAATGTTGTGCTTTGTTCTGGAGCAGAACGACTACCAGCCCATCGAGGCCGAGGATTATGACAGCGCGGTAGGGAAACTGATTGAGCCCTGGCCAGATTTAATTCTGCTGGACTGGATGTTGCCGGGCGGCAGCGGTATTCAGTTTATCAAGCACCTCAAGCGCGAAGCCCTGACGCGTGATATTCCGGTGATGATGCTGACGGCGCGCGGCGAAGAGGAAGATCGCGTGCGCGGTCTGGAAGTGGGCGCGGATGACTACATCACCAAGCCTTTCTCGCCGAAAGAGCTGATGGCGCGCATCAAGGCGGTGATGCGTCGCATTTCGCCGATGGCGGTGGAAGAGGTGATCGAGATGCAGGGCCTGAGCCTGGACCCGTCGTCGCACCGCGTGATGTCGGAGTCGACGCCGCTTGAGATGGGGCCGACCGAATATAAGCTGCTGCACTTCTTTATGACCCATCCCGAACGCGTCTACAGCCGCGAGCAGCTGCTGAACCACGTCTGGGGCACCAATGTCTATGTGGAGGATCGCACCGTTGACGTGCATATCCGCCGCTTACGTAAGGCGCTGGAAGTTTCCGGCCACGATCGCATGGTTCAAACCGTTCGCGGAACGGGGTATCGTTTCTCCGCCCGCTACTAAACGGAGTCTTTACCGTGCTGGAACGACTCTCCTGGAAGAGACTGCTCTCCGAGCTGGCGCTGGCCTGCCTGCCGGCGCTGATTATCGGTTTGATTTTCGGCTATCTCCCGTGGCTGCTGCTGATCAGCGTGCTGGGGATGCTGCTGTGGCACTTTTACAATCTGATGCGGCTGTCGCACTGGCTGTGGGTGGATCGCACCATGACGCCGCCCACCGGACAGGCGAGCTGGGAACCGCTGTTTTACGGCCTCTATCAGATGCAGTTGCGCAACCGGCGGCGGCGGCGCGAGCTGGGCAACCTGATCAAGCGCTTTCGCAGCGGCGCCGAGACGCTGCCCGACGCGGTGGTGCTTACCACGGAAGAGGGCACCATTTTCTGGTGCAACGGTCTGGCGCAGCAGCACCTTGGTCTGCGCTGGCCGGAAGATAACGGCCAGAACATCCTAAACCTGCTGCGCTATCCGGAGTTCTCACGCTATATTCGCCAGCGCGATTTCAACAAGCCGCTCACCTTAATTCTCAATAACCAGCACCACATGGAGTTTCGCATCATGCCCTACAGCGAAGGGCAGTGGCTGATGGTGGCGCGCGACGTGACGCAGATGCACCAGCTGGAAGGGGCGCGGCGCAATTTCTTCGCCAACGTCAGCCATGAGCTGCGCACGCCGCTGACGGTGCTGCAGGGCTATCTGGAGATGATGAACGACTCGGTGATGAACGAGCGCTCGCGCGGCAAAGCGCTGCAGACCATGCAGGAGCAGACGCGCCGCATGGACAGCCTGGTGCGTCAGCTGCTGACGCTGTCGCGCATCGAGGCGGCGCCGGCCATCGACATGAAAGAGACGGTGGATGTGCCGATGATGCTGCATCTGCTGCAGCGCGAAGCAGAAACGCTGAGCGGCGGCCGCCACGAGATCCACTTCCATACCGATCCGCATCTCAAGGTGCTTGGCGACGACGATCAGCTGCGCAGCGCCCTCTCTAACCTGGTCTATAACGCAGTGAACCATACGCCGGACGGCACGCGCATCGACATCAGCTGGCTGCGCAGCCGCCAGGGGGCGCAGTTCAAAGTCTGCGACAACGGGCCTGGCATTTCGGCGGAGCACCTGCCGCGCCTGACGGAGCGCTTCTACCGCGTGGATAAGGCGCGCTCGCGCGCCACCGGCGGCAGCGGGCTGGGGCTGGCGATCGTCAAGCATGCCCTTAGCCACCATAATGCGCGGCTGGAGATCACCAGCATTCCCGATAAAGAGACCTGTTTTACCTTTACGCTGCCGTCAAGGTTGATCGTCAGCGCAGGATTGCAGGAGAATGCCGTCCATTAACCGTTAATGGAACCTCTCATGCGCGCCTTGCTGCTGTTGCTTTCTCTCTTTTCGCCCGCGCTGACGCTGGCGGCGGCGCCTCAGCCCGAAATGCTCACCGGCAATCTCAGCAGCGTCGGCTCAGACACGCTGGGAACGCTGATGATGCTGTGGAGCGAAGATTTCAGCGCGCGGGCGCCGGGCGTCAATCTACAGGTGCAGGCCTCCGGCTCTTCCACCGCGCCGACCGCGCTGGCGGCGGGCGCCGCGCAGCTCGGCCCGATGAGCCGCCCCATGCAGGCGGAAGAGCGGCAAACCTTTCAGGCGCGCTATGGCTACGCCCCGCTCGCCGTGCCGGTGGCGCTCGACGCGCTGGTGGTGGTGGTCAATCAGCGCAATCCGCTGACGCAGATCGATATGCGCCAGCTCGACGCCATCTTTTCCGTGACGCGCCTGTGCGGCGCGCCGCAGGTGCCGACGCGCTGGGGCGATATGGGCGTGCGCCAGCCTGACTGGGCGCGGCGTCCGATTCAGCGCTACGGACGCAACTCCGCCTCGGGCACCTGGGGATTTTTCAAGCAGCAGGCGCTGTGCAACGGCGATTTTCGCGCCGACGTGGCGGAGTTTCCCGGCTCGGCCGCCGTGGTGCAGGCGGTCGCCGCCAATCCGCGCAGCATCGGCTACGCCAGCTTCGGTTTTCATCTGAGCGGCGTGAAGACGCTTGCCGTTACTGACGCGCAGGGCGCGGCGGTGGTGCCGGACGCCGACTCTATCCGCAGCGGCCGCTATCCCTGGGCGCGCCCGCTCTATATCTATGTCAATAAGCCGCCGGGCAAGCCGTTGCCGCCGCTGGTAAACGCCTTTCTTCATCAGGTGCTTTCGCCGCAGGGCCAGCGCCGCGTCAGCGAAGCGGGTTATCTACCGCTGTCGGCAGCGCAGCGCGATCAGGCGCTGGCTGTTATAGAGGCGAAGTAAGTACTAACGTGAATTTTTTTCATCTCCGCTGAAATTTCTTCTGTTGCAGAGAAGGCGCACGCGTGCCAATCTGTCTACAGACGTTTAGCCATCCAGATGGCTATATATAACTTAGCGAAATTATTCCCTGCCGTGATTAACGTTCAGGGTGCCAGGAGTGAAGATGACCGCACAGACCGCCCCGTTCCGCGCCGATACCGTCGGCAGCTTCCTGCGTCCAATCGCCATCAAAAACGCGCGCGAGCAGTACGCCGCCGGCCAGATTGATAAAACCGAGCTGACCCGCATCGAAGACGAAGCGATCCGCGACGTCGTCAGCAAGCAGATCGCCAACGGTCTGCAGGTAGTGACCGACGGCGAATTCCGCCGCGCCTGGTGGCACTTCGACTTTTTCGGCGGCCTGGAGGGCGTCGAGCTGTTCGAAGCAGAGCAGGGCATTCAGTTCAACGGCGTCCAGACCAAAGCGCACGGCGTGCGCGTGGTGGGCAAGCTGGGCTTCCGCGATCACCCTATGCTGGAGCATTTTCGCTTCCTGCAGAGCGTCGCAGGCGACGCGGTGCCGAAGATGACCATCCCCAGCCCGAGCGTGCTGCACTTCCGCGGCGGCCGCAAAGTGATCGACGAAAACGTCTATCCCGATCTAGCGGACTACTTCGACGACCTGGCCGACACCTATAAAACGGCGATCAAAGCCTTTTACGATGCGGGCTGCCGCTATCTGCAGCTGGACGATACCGTCTGGGCCTATCTCTGCTCGGAAGACCAGAAGCGTCAAATCCGCGAGCGCGGCGACGATCCCGAGCAGCTGGCGCATACCTACGCCCGCGTGCTCAACAAAGCGCTGGAGGGCAAGCCCGCCGATCTTACCGTCGGCCTGCACGTCTGCCGCGGCAACTTCCGCTCGACCTGGATCTCTGAAGGCGGCTATGAGCCGGTGGCGGAGATTCTGTTCGGCGGCGTGAACATCGATGCTTTCTTCCTGGAGTACGATAACGAGCGCGCCGGCGGCTTCGAGCCTCTGCGCTTTATCAAGCCAGGCCACCAGAAAGTGGTGCTGGGTCTGGTAACCACTAAAAACGGCGAGCTGGAAGATCCGGCGCAGGTGAAGGCGCGTCTGCAGGAGGCGGCGAAGTTCGTCAGCCTTGACCAGATCTGCCTCAGCCCACAGTGCGGCTTCGCCTCAACAGAAGAGGGCAACAGCCTGAGCGAAGAGCAGCAGTGGGCGAAGATTCGCCTGGTGGTCGATATCGCCGGACAGGTGTGGTAATGCTGTAAACTTGTGCAAACAGGCGCGTAAAACGCGCCTTTTGTGCATCATGCCGCGCACTTACGCTGAAATTTCTTACGCGCTGCAGAAAAAATAAGCACATCATCTGATGCCCTGCGGAGATATATCCGAGATATTCACTGCTTTTACTCTGTTTTCCGTCATAACCTTCTGGTTTTCCGATCCCGTATTGCCTTTCTCCGCTATAAACGTTCTACTTACGGCCGTTGTCGTAGCATCCCACTTGTGAACAGAACAAAAGCAGCCTAATTCACCTGCGCGACACGATTAAGGCAAGCACAATGCACTGGCATCGTGCGCTGAGTCGTTGTCAACGCGCGGTCTGGGGACAACATAAACCCAACTTCCACCGCAACACTCGTAACAGGCAATACAGTTGTATGACACATCGTTTAACCTCGAAGGATATCCTCGCGCTGGGCTTTATGACGTTTGCCCTGTTTGTTGGCGCGGGTAACATTATTTTCCCACCAATGGTCGGTATTCAGTCTGGCGAACATGTCTGGACGGCCGCCATTGGTTTCTTGATCACCGCCGTTGGCCTGCCGGTGATGACCGTTATCGCGCTGGCGCGCGTCGGCGGCGGCGTCGACGCGCTCAGCACCCCTATCGGCAAGGGCGCCGGACTGCTGCTGGCCACCGTCTGCTATCTGGCGGTCGGCCCGCTGTTCGCCACGCCGCGCACCGCGACCGTATCGTTCGAGATGGGCATCGCGCCGCTGACTGGCGACGGCGCGCTGCCGCTGTTTGTCTACAGCTTTATCTATTTCGCGCTGGTGATTGGCGTTTCGCTCTATCCCGGCAAGCTGCTGGACACCGTGGGCCACTTCCTCGCGCCGCTGAAAATCGTCGCGCTGACGGTGCTCGGCATCGCCGCGCTGATCTGGCCGGCGGGCACCATCGCGCCGGCTACTGAAGACTATCAGCGCGCCGCCTTCTCCAGCGGCTTCGTCAATGGCTATCTCACTATGGATACGCTTGGCGCGCTGGTGTTCGGTATCGTTATCGTCAACGCGGCGCGCTCGCGCGGCGTTGAGAGCGCCAGCCTGCTGACGCGCTATACCGTGATGGCGGGTCTGATCGCCGGCGTCGGCCTGACGCTGGTCTACCTCAGCCTGTTCAAGCTCGGCAACGGCAGCGGCGCGCTGGTGGCGCAGAGCGCGAACGGCGCGGCGATCCTGCATGCTTACGTGCAGCAGACCTTCGGCGGCATGGGCAGTTTCTTCCTGGCGGCGCTGATTTTCGTCGCCTGCATGGTGACGGCGGTCGGTCTGACCTGCGCCTGTGCGGAATTTTTTGCGCAATACCTGCCGTTGTCGTATAAAGCACTGGTCTTTATTCTGGGTCTGTTCTCGATGGTGGTGTCGAACCTTGGCCTGAGCCATCTGATTCAGATTTCGATTCCGGTGCTGACGGCGATCTATCCGCCGTGCATCGTGCTGATCGTGCTGAGTTTCACCCTGAACTGGTGGAACAAGAGCAGCCGTCTGATTGCGCCGACTATGCTGGTCAGCCTGATTTTCGGCATTATCGACGGCGTGAAAACCACCAGCTTTAAAGATATGCTGCCGGCGTTCAGCCAGCAGCTGCCGCTGGCGGACCAGGGACTCGCCTGGCTGCCGCCCGCGCTGGTGATGCTGCTGATCGCGGCGATTGTGGATCGCGTCAAAGGACGCGAGCAGGTTACGGCGCACTCGTAACCGCCGCCGCTGTTCTCTCTGACCACGGGCTTGCCCGTGGTTTTTCTTTTACAGGTACAGGTTGTTATGCAAGAAACCAACAAGCTCAAACGCGGACTGAGCACGCGCCATATCCGTTTTATGGCGCTGGGATCGGCGATTGGCACCGGACTGTTTTACGGGTCGGCGGATGCCATCAAGATGGCGGGGCCGAGCGTACTACTCGCCTATATTATCGGCGGCGCGGTGGCCTATATCATTATGCGCGCGCTCGGCGAGATGTCGGTGAATAACCCGCAGGCCAGCTCTTTTTCGCGCTATGCGCAGGACTATCTCGGGCCGCTGGCGGGCTATATCACCGGCTGGACCTACTGCTTTGAGATCCTGATCGTCGCCATCGCCGACGTGACCGCCTTCGGCATCTATATGGGCGTCTGGTTTCCTGAGGTGCCGCACTGGATTTGGGTGCTGAGCGTGGTGCTGATTATCGGCGCCGTTAACCTGATGAGCGTGAAGGTGTTCGGCGAAGTCGAGTTCTGGTTCTCTTTCTTTAAGGTCGCCACCATTGTGGTGATGATCGTCGCCGGTTTCGCGATGATTTTCTGGGGTATCGGCAACGGCGGCCAGCCGACCGGCATTCATAACCTGTGGAGCAACGGCGGCTTCTTCGCCCACGGCATCGTCGGCATGCTGCTGTCGCTGCAGATGGTGATGTTCGCCTACGGCGGCATCGAAATTATCGGCATTACCGCCGGCGAAGCCAAAGATCCGGCGCAGTCGATTCCGCGCGCCATTAACTCGGTGCCGATGCGCATTCTGGTGTTTTACGTCGGCACGCTGTTCGTGATTATGTCGATCTATCCCTGGAATCAGGTCGGCACCAACGGCTCGCCTTTCGTGCTGACCTTCCAGCATCTCGGCATTGCGGCGGCCGCCTCTATCCTGAATTTCGTGGTGCTGACGGCGTCGCTGTCGGCGATCAACAGCGATGTGTTCGGCGTCGGACGTATGCTGCACGGTATGGCGCAGCAGGGCCACGCGCCGAAGATGTTTATGAAGGTGTCCGCGCGCGGTATTCCCTGGGTGACGGTGGTGGTGATGATGGCGGCGATGCTGATCGCGGTCTATCTCAACTATCTGATGCCGGAAAAAGTCTTCCTGGTTATCGCCTCGCTGGCGACCTTCGCCACCGTCTGGGTGTGGATTATGATCCTGCTGTCGCAGATCGCTTTCCGCCGCAAGATCGGCAAAGAGGCGGCGAGCAAGCTGCAGTTCGCGGTGCCTGGCGGCATCTGGACTTCGCTGTTCGGCGTGCTCTTCCTGGGCTTTATTATCGCGCTGATCGGCTACTTCCCGGATACGCGTATTTCGCTCTATGTGGGACTGGTGTGGATCGTGCTGCTGCTGGCGGGCTATAAGCTGGTGCGTAAGTCATAAATCGTTATAAGACGAAAACGGCCCGCGCAAGAGATTGCGCGGGCCGTTTTGTTTTATGGCGCAGGGTCAAAGGCGCTACCAGCGGCTGCCCAGCGCGATCTCCACGCCCTGTGGACTCAGATGGCTATCGTCGTAATAGAGCGGCAGACCCTGCCAGGTCACCAGACAGCCGCTGCGGTTGCATAAATTTTCCTGTAACGACACCACGCGCACGTCGCGCTGCTCGTAGCCGCGCAGCAGCCGCGTCACGTCCGCTTCCGGCAGCGAATAGCGCCGGGTGCGAGCGTTCTGCGTCGGCAGGGGTTTCCAGTCGCTCAGCCACTGGCTCAGCTCGCGGCGCAGCGGCATGTTGCGGTTGTTGCTGTAGCGCAGGGGATCCAGCGACAGCAGCGGCGCATCCTCGATCAATACTACCTTTTTGCCCGCCTGGCGCAGCTGGGCGATAACCCCGTCCATACCCTGTTTCAGCGCGCTGAGGTTATCTCTGTCGGGATGATGAGTGTCGCGGTAGCCTGCGCCGGGCAGCGTTTCGATTCCGGCCGCCCAGGAAGCGGCGATGACCACCTCGTCGATGCGCGGACTGACCAGCTCTTTCATGACGGCGGCGTTGAACGCCGCGCACTGGCTGGCGTGCGCCGGCTGCTGGTAGAGCGCGCGCGTGACCCCCGCCGCCAGCAGCGGGCAGGTGGCTTTCGTGAGCTGAAAGAGCGGCTTATCCTGCGCCTCGGCGTAGCGCGCCACGGCGCTGCGCATTGCCGCCGCATGGCTGTCGCCGACCAGCGCGATGCCGGGACGCGACCGCTCAGGCTGACAGCGCGCGCTGGCCGAAGGCAGGTCAGCGCCGTTGGCGACCAGGCAGGGATCGGCCTGAGCGTCGATTTTGTAGGCTTCGCTGCTGACCACCTTATCATTGACGCGCCAGGGAAGGCCGCCGCTGCTCCACAGGCCGACCATCGCAGCGGCGGCGACGCCTGAGATCAGACAATAGATGGGGATAACCGCGCGCGGCTCTCTGGCCGGGCGACGGAAAGGCTGCTCGACGTAGCGCCACGACAGCCAGGCGACGCCGAGCGCTATCGCGCTGATGCTTAGCCCCTGATTGACGCTGACCGGGCCGTCGCTGCAGATGCGCGCCAGCGCCAGCAGCGGCCAGTGCCACAGGTACCAGGAGTAAGAGATTTTGCCGATAAAGCGCATCGGCGCATTTTCCAGCGCCAGGCGGCTGATTGTGCTGCGCGCCGCAATCAGCAGGCAGGCCGCCAGCACCGGCAGCAGCGCCTGGTCGCCGGGAAACCCCTCGCCGTTGTTGAGCCGGCGCGCGCAAAAGGCGATCAGCGCCAGTCCGGCCAGCGTGAAGAGGTTGGCCCACAGGCCGCCGATCGGCCGCGGTCTCCACAGCGCCAGCAGCACGCCCGCGCCCAGCTCCCAGCCGCGCGTCGGCAGCAGGTAGAAGGCCTGCGAGCTGTTTTGCGGCGTTAGCCAGATGCAGCCCGCCAGCGACAGCAGGCTCAGCAGCGCCACCACGGCGAATAATAAGACGCGTTTTCTGGCGGCCAGCAGCATGATAATCGGCAGCACAAGATAGAACTGCTCTTCAATGCCGAGCGACCAGGTGATCAGCAGCGGATTTAAATCTGCCGGTGCGCTGAAATAATCCGCGCCTTTTAGCAGAATAATATTGGGCACCGAAAGAAAGACGCCAAAGCTGTATTTCGCCAGCTGGCTATATTCCAGCGGCGAAAGCAGGAAATAGCCGATAAACAGCAGGCCGAATAGCATGGTCAGCAGCGCCGGCGCGATGCGGCGAATACGGCGCACGGCGAAGCGATAGAGCGAAAACTGGCCGGCAGCGTAGTCGCGGTAGAGCGCGCCGCCGATAAGAAAGCCTGAAATAACAAAGAAGAGGTCGACGCCGACGTAGCCGCCGGGCAGAGGGCTGACGCCCGCGTGAAACAGAACAACCAGCAAGATCGCCACTGCGCGCAGGCCGTCGATATCCGCGCGATAATCCTGTGATGAGAGCGTTTTCATTATCGGATTCCCCGAGTATCGACAAAGGTATTTAACACCGCTGATGTCGTTGGCGCCGCCCATAAAGAAATCGGCGAATCCAGTCGCCGAATTAAGCAAAAGACAAAATAAAAAATAATGATAAAGGGATGATTGACGCCTTTATTTTAAGTCAAAAAAAGGCGGGGAAATCATGTCGGCGCGAATATAGAAAAGTTCGCAGTGGCGCTGAAAAAACAGTGCAGCGGCGGTTAAGGATAAAAGGGCGATAGATTAGGCAGGCTAAAGGCAGATAAGGAAGGGAAGGCGCAGACGCGGAGAGCGTGGCTCGAAGGGCAAGCACGCCGCGCGCTGGCCCGTTACCGGGCCGAGCGCGCAGGGGGATGATGGACTGTGCGATCGCGCCATACTCTCCGCGCTATAGATGATTGCGCCGCCTGTATAAAGGCGTGTCTGGCTCAGGTTTCTTTAATCGCGTCAGGGCCGAGCAGCGCGTTGATTTGCGCATAAATAGCCGGGTTGGCCAGCAGCACCGGATTGCCGTTTTTCAGGCCATTGTTGGCGAGATAGTTGTTGGTGACGCCGCCCGCTTCGCGCATCAGCACGATGCCCGGCAGGCTGTCCCAGGGATTCATGTGCGCTTCGTAATAGCCGATCAGACGGCCCGCCGCCGCCCAGGCGGTGGTGAGCGCGCCGGAACCGATGCGAACGAACATGCCGCCCTCGGCAAGCAGGCCCTGAATGAATGCGGCGGTCTGTTCCGCCGGCGCGCGGCTGGAGTTGCTTAATCCCAGCACCCCCTCGCTGAGATGCTGCGCGCCGTGCGCCTGCAGGCGCGTTTCGTTGACCCAGGCGCCGCGGCCCGCGCGGGCGTGAAACAGCTCCTGATGGTTCGGATCGCAAATCACGCCGATCAGCGCTTCGCCGTCGCACAAGACGGCAAGGGAAACGCACCAGTTATGCAGGCCGTTAAGGAAGCAGGCTGTGCCGTCGATGGGATCCACCACCCACGCCCAGCGCGCGCCCTCGACCTCGCCGCCGCTCTCTTCTCCCAGCACCGCATCGTCCGGGAAGCGTTCGGCGATCAGGGTTTTAATCAGCTCTTCGACGTTGCGGTCCGCCTCGCTGACCACATCCTGTAAATCCCGCTTGTGTTCCACCACCAGCTGCTGGCGCTGCTGATACCAGGCGTAGGCGCGGCTGGCCGCCGCGCGGGCGATTTCACAGGCATAGTGGTAACGCGCGTCTGTTTCGGTTTGCGAAGCGGATGACATCCTTTCCCTCTTATGATTTTGAATCCAGCGAAATGCTATAGCCGCCTCAGATGGCAGCTGGCTCAGTCATGCTCGTTAGCATAGATAAGAAAGGCTTCATTAAGCCGCAAATAAAAATCGCTTTCAAGGAAGGTGAGATCCGTCCGCACGCTTTATTTGCCGCGCGGACGGAAGCAAGAAAGGATTATTCGCTGATTCTGCCAATCTGACGCATATCGTTTCCGGTAGGCGACTGATGGACACGCAGGCCAAAGGCAGGCAGGACGGCAAAGACATGATCAAAAATATCGGACTGAATATTCTCATACTCCAGCCAGACTGTAGTATTGGTAAAGGCGTAAATCTCGACGGGAAGGCCGCTTTCGCCCGGCGCCAGCTGACGTACCATTAGCGTCATCCCTTTGTGAATATGAGGATGCGCGCGCAGCCAGCTCTCTAACCAGGCGCGGAACGTGCCGATGTTAGTCAGGCGACGGCCGTTTAGCGGCGTCGTAAGATCGCACGTTAACTGCGCGTTGTAGTTTGCAACCTCCTGGCTTTTACTCTCCAGATAAGGTGACAGCAGCTCCGCGCACTTCAACGTTTCCAGCTCCGCTTCAGTCAGAAAATGGATACTGGTGGTATCAATATTAATGCAGCGCTTGATGCGGCGTCCGCCCGACTCCGACATGCCGCGCCAGTTTTTGAATGAGTCAGAGATCAGCGTGTAGGTCGGAATGGTAACAATAGTGTTATCCCAGTTGCGCACTTTCACCGTGGTCAGACTGATGTCGATAACTGAGCCGTCAGCCCCATATTTAGGCATCTCCAGCCAGTCGTTCACCTTAAGCATATTGTTGGCCGAGAGCTGGATGCCCGCCACCAGGCCCAGTATCGGATCTTTAAAAACCAGCATCAGCACGGCGGTCATCGCACCCAGGCTGGTGATGAGCACACTGGGCGACTTCCCGAGCAGTAGCGATATGATCATGATGGCGATCAGAACGGCGGCAATCAGCTTTACGCTCTGCACGATGCCGCGTACCGGCATTTGCTGCGCCAGCGCGCTACTGGCGCTCAGGCGCTGCAGCATATCGAGCAGTGAAAAGAAAATCAGCAGCGAGAAGATCATTAGCCAGACCTGAATCGCAATCATTATCAGGCTATAAAACGGCGTGCTGCTGTGCAGAAAAAGCTCGATTTGCAGCTTAAACAGCACGCCCTGCATCAGCCAGACGACACGATCGAAGAGGTAGCTATCCAGCAGCGCTTTCGGCCACTGCCGTGAGCTGGCGTTAGCGTGACGGCGCAGCATCGGCAGCAGGCCGCGATGCAAAATAAAATGGATAATAACGGCAGTTAAAATAATAAATGCAATGACGATCAGAAGCGCAACGGTATGGGTATATTGCGTGAGGCCAGCCTGGATCAGCCAGTCTGCGATAAGGTGCTGCATAAACATTCCCTGTTATTAATTAAAACATTACGCCAGTAAAAGCATAGAATTCCGCAAGGCTATCCATGCCTGGCGGTCACTATTTGACTATAACTTGCCTTCATTCGCAAGGGCCATCAGGCGCGGGTAGAAGCGGAAAAAGAGCGTTTCCAGCTGGTCGTAGTGGTCGATGAAATCCTGATAGGAGTCGCGCAGCGCGGCGAGACGCGGCCGCCGCTGGGCCATGCCGCTGAGCACGCGCGCCATGCGCGCCGGATCGGCGTAGTGCTCGAACCAGCGTTCGCGCCACATCACCGCATTTAGCGCCTGAAAGCTCTCCGGCGTGCCCGCCATCTGCGGCACCACGCGCTGTTCGGCAAAGCGCGAGAAGGCTGCCAGCGTGACCTCAGGATGGATGGTCGCCCAGTGGCGGGCGAGAAAGTGATCCCACACCACGTCAAGCGTAATGGGCGCGACGCGGCGCGTTTCCGGACGAAACAGCGGGCGCGCCTCCTGCACTTCCGGCAGGGCGTCGGTCATTGCATCGAGCCGGCGGTGCATCAGAATGCCGTCGGCAACCGGCGTCGGCCACTGTTCGTGCGGGTTTCCGCGCACGAAATCCGCCAGCAGGTTGCCGAGCAGCGAGCTTTCGGCGAGATGAGCGAGGTGAAGATGGGCAAGAAAGTTCATGCCGCATTATAGCCAGAAGTGCGAACGTGCAGCCAGTTGTTCAGAATTGGCCGCTTTTCCGCTAAACTGTGCCGCCTGTTTTTATGCCTGAGTAAGAAGTTAGCCATGCGTGTCGCCGATTTTACTTTTGAGTTGCCTGAATCTCTTATCGCCCACTATCCGCAGGCGCAGCGCAGCGGTTGTCGCCTGCTGTCGCTGGACGGTCCGAGCGGGCAGCTGACGCACGGGGTCTTTACCGACGTGCTGGAGAAGCTGAATCCCGGCGATCTGCTGGTGTTCAACAATACGCGGGTGATCCCGGCGCGCGTTTACGGCCGGAAGGCGAGCGGCGGCAAAATCGAAATGCTGGTGGAGCGCATGCTGGACGACAAGCGCGTGCTGGCGCACGTGCGCGCCTCTAAGGCGCCGAAGCCTGGCGCAGAGCTGCTGCTGGGCGACGACGAGAGCGTGAAGGCGACGATGGTGGCGCGTCACGACGCCCTGTTCGAGATTGCGTTCGAAGACGACCGCGCGGTGCTGGATATTCTCAACAGCGTTGGCCATATGCCGCTGCCGCCCTATATCGACCGTCCTGACGAAGAGGCGGATCGCGAGCTTTATCAGACCGTCTACAGCGCGCGTCCTGGCGCCGTGGCGGCGCCGACCGCCGGACTGCACTTCGACGAGCCGCTGCTGGCGGCGCTGCGCGAAAAGGGCGTCGAGATGGCGTTCGTGACGCTGCACGTCGGCGCGGGCACCTTTCAGCCGGTGCGCGTCGACAGCATCGAAGAGCATGTCATGCACTCCGAATATGCCGAAGTGCCGCAGGAGGTGGTCGACGCGGTGCTGGCGTGCAAAGCGCGCGGCAATAAAGTGGTCGCCGTCGGCACCACCTCGGTGCGCTCGCTGGAGAGCGCGGCGCAGGCAAGCCAGCAAGCGCTGATTACGCCCTTCTTCGACGACACCCAGATCTTTATCTATCCTGGCTACCAGTATCAGGTGATCGACGCGCTGATCACCAATTTCCACCTGCCGGAATCGACCCTGATTATGCTGGTGTCGGCCTTTGCCGGCTATCAGCACACCATGGCAGCCTATCAGGCCGCTGTGGCGGAACAATATCGCTTTTTCAGCTATGGCGACGCGATGTTCATTACGAAAAATCCGCAGGCACCGCACGAGAAAGTCGGCGCCTGATGACGTCCGGTTTACGGCGGCGCCGTAAACTGCTTGTTTAACCATCGCATCAGACTGTTTCTCTGATGGAGGCTTTGTGAAGTTTGAACTCGACACTACCGACGGGCGCGCGCGCCGTGGCCGTCTGATTTTCGATCGCGGCGTGGTGGAAACCCCGGCGTTTATGCCGGTGGGCACCTACGGCACGGTTAAGGGCATGACGCCGGAAGAGGTTCAGGAAACCGGCGCGCAGATTATCCTCGGCAATACCTTCCATCTCTGGCTGCGTCCTGGCCAGGAGATCATGAAGCTGCACGGCGATCTGCATGACTTTATGCAGTGGAAAGGGCCGATTCTGACCGATTCCGGCGGTTTCCAGGTGTTCAGCCTCGGCGATATCCGCAAGATCACCGAAGCGGGCGTTCACTTCCGTAACCCGATCAACGGCGATCCGATCTTCCTCGATCCTGAAAAATCGATGGAGATCCAGTTCGATCTGGGATCGGACATCGTGATGATCTTCGACGAATGTACGCCATACCCAGCGGACTGGGACTACGCGAAGCGCTCGATGGAGATGTCGCTGCGCTGGGCGCGACGCAGTCGCGATCGCTTCGACAGCCTGGGCAACAAGAACGCGCTGTTTGGCATTATCCAGGGCTCTGTTTACGAAGATTTACGTGATGTCTCGGTCAAAGGTCTGGTAGAGATTGGCTTTGATGGGTACGCTGTGGGCGGCCTGGCGGTGGGTGAGCCGAAAGAGGACATGCATCGCATCCTGGAGCACGTTTGTCCGCAGATCCCGCAGGATAAACCTCGTTACCTGATGGGCGTCGGCAAGCCGGAAGACCTGGTGGAAGGCGTACGTCGCGGCATTGATATGTTCGACTGCGTGATGCCGACGCGCAACGCGCGCAACGGCCATCTGTTCGTCACCGACGGCGTGGTGAAAATCCGTAACGCGAAGCATAAAGACGACACCTCGCCGCTGGATGCGGAGTGTGATTGCTACACCTGTCGCAATTACAGCCGCGCCTACTTGCATCATCTTGATCGCTGTAACGAAATACTCGGCGCGCGCCTGAATACCATTCATAACCTGCGCTACTACCAGCGCCTGATGGCGGGTTTACGCCAGGCTATCGAAGAGGGTAAATTGGAGCGCTTTGTTAGCGAGTTCTACCAACGGACGGGCAAAGCGGTTCCGCCGTTAAACGTCTGATAATTCTATCAATGAGGGAAATTAAATGAGCTTTTTCATTTCTGACGCCGTGGCTGCCGCAGGTGCACCGTCGCAGGGAAGTCCGTATTCTCTGGTGATCATGCTGGTGGTGTTTGGCCTGATTTTTTACTTCATGATCCTGCGTCCGCAGCAGAAGCGTGCGAAAGAGCACAAAAAGCTGATGGATTCCATCGCTAAAGGCGACGAAGTGCTGACCAGCGGTGGCCTGGTAGGCCGCGTAACGAAAGTTTCCGACACGGGCTATGTTTCTATCGCCCTGAACGAGACTAACGAAGTGGTTATCAAACGTGATTTCGTGGCTGCCGTCCTGCCGAAAGGTACGATGAAGGCGCTCTAATATTTACTTCCCTAAGGGAACTGCCGTGTTAAATCGTTATCCTTTGTGGAAGTACGTGATGCTGGTCGTCGTCATTCTTGTCGGCCTGCTCTATGCGCTTCCCAACCTGTATGGTGAGGATCCGGCCGTTCAGATCACTGGCGCGCGCGGCGTCGCCGCCAGTGAACAAACGTTGGATCAGATTCAGAACCTGTTAAAACAAGAGAATATCCAGAGCAAATCCCTCGCGCTGGAAAACGGCGCCATTCTGGCACGTTTCCCCAATACGGATGTGCAGCTGCGCGCCCGTGAAGCGATTGTGAATAAGCTTGGCGAGAACTACGTCGTCGCGCTCAACCTTGCGCCGGCTACCCCGCGCTGGCTGAGCATGCTGGCGGCTGAGCCGATGAAGCTCGGTCTGGATCTGCGCGGCGGCGTGCACTTCCTGATGGAAGTGGATATGGACACCGCGCTGGGCAAGCTGCAGGAGCAGAATGCCGATAGCCTGCGCAGCGACCTGCGCGAAAAGAATATCCCCTATACCAACGTCAATAAAATCGCCAACTACGGCGTGGAAATCCGTTTCCGCGACGGCGACAGCCGCGATGCCGCGATTAACTGGCTGAGCGCGCGCCATCGCGACATGGTCATCTCCTCCAGCGGCAGCGACGCGCTGCGCGCGGTGATGAGCGACGCGCGTCTCAGCGAAGCGCGCGAATACGCCGTTCAGCAGAACATCACTATTCTGCGTAACCGCGTCAACCAGCTCGGCGTCGCCGAACCGCTGGTGCAGCGTCAGGGCACCGATCGCATCGTCGTCGAACTGCCGGGCATTCAGGATACCGCACGCGCCAAAGAGATCCTCGGCGCTACCGCGACTCTGGAGTTCCGTCTGGTGAACACCACTGCCGATCCGACCGCCGCCGCCAACGGCCGCGTGCCGGGCGACTCGGAAGTGAAGCAGACGCGTGAGGGTCAGCCGGTTGTGCTCTACAAGCGCGTGATCCTGACCGGTGACCATATCACCGACTCAACGTCCAGCATGGACGAGTACAACCAGCCGCAGGTCAATATCTCCCTGGACGGCGCGGGCGGCAATATCATGTCTAACTTCACCAAGGACAACATCGGCAAGCCGATGGCGACCCTGTTTGTGGAGTACAAAGACAGCGGTAAGAAAGACGCCAACGGTCGCGCAGTGCTGGTGAAACAGGAAGAGGTGATTAACGTCGCCAATATCCAGTCTCGCCTCGGCAACAGCTTCCGCATCACCGGCATCAACAACCCGAACGAAGCGCGTCAGCTCTCGCTGCTGCTGCGTGCGGGCGCGCTGATTGCGCCGATTCAGATCGTGGAAGAGCGCACTATCGGCCCGACCATGGGCGCGCAGAATATCACGCAGGGGCTTGAAGCCTGCCTGTGGGGTCTGATCGCTTCAATTCTGTTTATGGTGGTGTTCTATAAGAAGTTCGGCCTGATCGCCACCAGCGCGCTGCTGTGCAACCTGGTGCTGATTGTCGGCGTCATGTCGCTGCTGCCGGGCGCCACGCTCACCATGCCCGGTATCGCCGGTATCGTGCTGACGCTGGCGGTGGCGGTGGATGCGAACGTACTGATTAACGAGCGTATTAAGGAAGAGCTGAGAAACGGCCGTTCCGTGCAGCAGGCGATTCATGAAGGCTACAAAGGCGCCTTCTCCAGTATCGTCGATGCTAACGTAACCACGCTGATCAAGGTCATCATCCTGTATGCCGTTGGTACAGGTTCAATTAAAGGCTTTGCGATTACCACCGCTATTGGTATCGCCACCTCGATGTTTACCGCGATCGTTGGAACGCGCGCCATCGTGAACCTGGTGTACGGCGGCAAACGCATCAACAAGCTGTCTATCTGAGGAGTGCGTTGTGGCACAGGAATACAATATTGAACAGCTGAACCACGGGCGTAAAGTCGTCGACTTTATGCGCTGGGACACGCTGGCGTTTATTATCTCCGGCCTGCTGATCGTGGCGTCTATCGCCATGGTCTCCGTGCGCGGTTTCAACTGGGGTCTCGATTTTACCGGCGGTACGGTGATCGAGATCGCGCTGGAGAAACCCGCAGAGCTGGATACGCTGCGTGATGGGCTGGAAAAAGCGGGTTATGCCGATCCTATCGTGCAGAACTTCGGCAGCAGCCGCGACGTGATGGTGCGCATGGCGCCCATGGACGGACCGGCCGGCCAGGAGCTGGGCAACAAGATCATTACCATCATCAATCAGACCACCCAGCAGAACGCGACGGTGAAGCGCATTGAGTTCGTCGGCCCGAGCGTGGGCAACGACCTGGCGCAGGCGGGCGCGATGGCGCTGCTGGCGGCGCTGATTGCGATTCTGATCTATATCGGCTTTCGCTTTGAGTGGCGTCTGGCGCTCGGCACCGTGCTGGCGCTGGCGCACGACGTGATCATCACCTGCGGCATTCTGTCGCTGGCGCACATCGAGATCGATCTGACCATCGTCGCCTCGCTGATGTCGGTGATCGGCTACTCGCTCAACGATAAAATCGTGGTATCCGACCGTATTCGTGAGAACTTCCGCAAGATCCGCCGCGGCTCTTCTTACGATATCACCAACGTGTCGCTGACCCAGACGTTGAGCCGCACCTTGATCACCTCGCTCACCACGCTGGCGATGATCCTGATCCTGTTCATCTTCGGCGGCGCGTTGCTGAAAGGCTTCTCGCTGACGATGCTGATCGGCGTCACCATAGGTACCATTTCGTCGATTTATGTCTCTTCCGCGCTGGCGCTGAAGCTGGGCATGAAGCGCGAACATATGCTGGTGCAGAAGGTAGAGAAAGAGGGCGCCGACCAGCCTTCAATCATGCCGTAACGCGCAAGCGTAATAAAAAAACGGGCTGCCATCTGGCAGCCCGTTTTGTTTGGGCGCTTCTTTTACTGCGCGACGGGCGCGGCAGGCGCGTCGCCCACTACGTCATGCACGCGCACAAAACCGAGCTGGTCCGGCGTCAGGCCGCTCAGGCGCAGCGGCACGATAACCGAGGCGCGCGGCAGCAGCGCGGCGGGCACCTCAATCTCCTGGCTCAGGTTGGTGGCGTCCAGCGGCTTGCCCGTCGCCGGATCGCGCTCGCCCCATACCACGCGCGCGCGCAACGCCGGAACGGGCTGGCTGTCGGTGGCGCTGATGGTCAGGTTAGCGCGCGCGCCATTGGCTTCCGCCGCGACGCGCGTCAGCGAGAGGCGCAGCTTGCCGAGCTGGGTTTGCAGCTCGACCGGCGTGTTAGCCTGCGGCACCAGCCAGGCACCTTGCGTCGAGTTGCTGTTAAGCTGCCCCTGGATTTCGATGGCGCTCGCCTGAGTGGTGAGGTGGCGCATCTGCTGATTCAGCTGGCTTACTTCCTGATGCAGCTGAGTCACTTTGGGGCTGACGGGCGTCGAGCTACAGCCGCTTAACAGCGCCATCGCACACGCCAGCGGCGCCCAAACCGTCCTGATCATAAAGCCTTCCTTGTCCGTTATTTAGGAATACGTAATACCTGGCCCGGGTAGATTTTGTCAGGGTGGGTCAGCATCGGCTTGTTGGCTTCGAAAATCTTATTGTATTCGTTAGGGTTGCCGTAAACCGCTTTCGAAATTGCGCTCAGCGTGTCGCCTTTTTTCACGGTGTAGAATTCCGCTTCCGGCGCGCCGTCGGCTGTTTTGACCTGGTCGTCGACTTTGGTGATGCCTGCGACGTTGCCGGCCGCCACCAAAATTTTCTCTTTCAGCTCCTGAGAAATACCATCTCCGCTCACCGTTACGGTGTCGCCGTTGACCGCTACGTTTACTTTGTCGCTGTCAGGTAAGCCCAGCTTGTCGATGTGCTCTTTCAGCTTTTTGCTGGCATCATCATGGCCGGATACCGCGTCCCACAGTTTTTCGCCTGCCTCTTTCACAAAGTTAAACAAACCCATATATATCCTCCAGATTGTCATGGTGTAGGCCGTCTTTCTGACGACATCAGTAAGCATAGACACTTTCTCGCGACGTCTCCTGCCGAATGGCAAAAGAGGAAAGGCACGCTAATACATTTTGTTGACATGCCATTCGCGCTACACTGTGTGGCCCATTTGTTTAGCGTCAGGAAAGGTCATGCACTGCCCATTTTGCTCTGCTGTGGACACTAAAGTCATTGATTCACGTCTGGTTAGTGAAGGATCGTCCGTGCGGCGCCGCCGGCAGTGTCTGGTGTGCCATGAGCGCTTCACCACCTTTGAGGTGGCGGAGCTGGTGATGCCGCGGGTAGTGAAAAGTAATGACGTGCGCGAACCCTTTAATGAAGACAAGCTCAGCAGCGGCATGATGAAGGCGCTGGAGAAGCGCCCGGTCAGCGCCGATGCGGTGGAAAGCGCGGTAAACCATATCAAAACCCAGCTGCGCGCCACCGGCGAGCGGGAGATTCCCAGCAAGCTGATCGGCAATCTGGTGATGGATGAGCTGAAGAAGCTCGATAAGGTCGCCTATATTCGTTTCGCCTCGGTCTACCGCAGCTTTGAAGATATTCGCGATTTCGGTGCGGAGATCGCCAGGTTACAGGATTGATTATGGATGAACGCTATATGGCGCGCGCGCTGGAGCTGGCGCGGCGCGGACGCTTTACCACGACGCCCAATCCCAACGTGGGCTGCGTTATTGTACGCGACGGCGAGATCGTCGGCGAAGGCTGGCATCAGCGCGCCGGCGAGCCGCACGCCGAGGTGCACGCGCTTCGCATGGCGGGCGACAGGGCGCGCGGCGCCACCGCCTACGTCACGCTCGAGCCGTGCAGCCACCACGGCCGCACGCCGCCCTGCTGCGACGCGCTGATCGCCGCCGGCGTCAGCCGCGTGGTCGCGGCGATGCAGGATCCTAATCCGCAGGTCGCCGGACGCGGACTTTACCGCCTGCAGCAGGCGGGCGTCGCAGTCAGCCATGGGCTGATGATGGCGGAAGCGGAAGCGCTCAATCGCGGCTTTCTGAAGCGCATGCGCACCGGTTTTCCGTTTGTTCAGCTCAAGCTCGGCGCCTCGCTGGATGGCCGCACCGCCATGGCGAGCGGCGAAAGCCAGTGGATTACTTCGGCCGCTGCGCGTCGCGACGTGCAGCGTCTGCGGGCGCAGAGCTCAGCGATCCTCAGCAGCAGCGCCACCGTGCTGGCGGACGATCCGTCGCTGACGGTGCGCTGGGCAGAGCTCGATAGCGAATCGCAGTCGCTGCTGAACGAAGCAGAGCTGCGGCAGCCGCTGCGCGTCATTGTCGACAGCCGCAATCGGGTGACGCCGCAGCACAAACTCATTGCCCAGCCGGGCGAAACCTGGCTGATGCGCGCCGCGCCGGACCAGCAGGTCTGGCCAGAGAGCGTGACGCAGATCGCCGTGCCGCCGCGCGGCGAGCAGCTCGACCTGGTGGCGCTGATGATGCTGCTGGGCAAACAGCAGGTGAACAGCCTGTGGGTCGAAGCGGGCGCGTCGCTGGCCGGCGCGCTGCTGCAGACGGGCGTGGTGGATGAGCTGATCGTCTATATGGCGCCGAGGCTGCTCGGCGACGCCGCGCGCGGCCTGTGCCAGCTGCCCGGCTTAGCGCAACTGGCCGATGCGCCGGCCTTTTCATTTAGCGACGTGCGCCAGGTCGGCCCCGATCTGCGCCTGACGCTGACGCCGCGCTGACCGCGGCGGAAAAGCGAGAGCACGCCGCCAAAGAGTGTGATAGAATCCGCCCCCCTGCGGGGCCATAACAAAACCCTGAAAGGATAAGTATGAAAGTTATCGAAGCTGCTGTTGCCACGCCTGAGGCCAATGTCGCCATCGTTATTGCGCGTTTTAACAACTTCATCAACGACAGCCTGCTGCACGGCGCGATCGATGCCCTGAAGCGTATCGGTCAGGTGAAAGATGAAAACATCACCGTCGTCTGGGTTCCAGGCGCATACGAACTGCCGCTGGCAGCCCGCGCGCTGGCGAACAGCGGTAAGCACGACGCCATCGTGGCGCTGGGCACCGTGATTCGCGGCGGCACCGCCCACTTTGAATATGTTGCCGGCGAAGCCAGCTCCGGTATCGCTAACGTCGCGATGACCAGCGAAATCCCGGTAACTTTCGGCGTGTTGACCACGGAAAATATCGAGCAGGCTATTGAGCGTGCCGGTACCAAAGCGGGTAACAAAGGCGCCGAAGCGGCCCTGACCGCACTCGAAATGATTAACGTATTGAAAGCCATCAAAGCCTGATTTTTGTAAGGGGAATTTTGTGAAACCTGCTGCTCGTCGCCGCGCCCGCGAGTGCGCTGTCCAGGCGCTCTACTCCTGGCAGTTGTCTAAAAACGACATTGCCGATGTGGAATACCAGTTTCTGGCGGAACAGGACGTCAAAGACGTCGACATTACCTATTTCCGCGAACTGCTGTCCGGTGTGGCGACCAACAGCGCGTATCTGGATGGGCTGATGAAACCTTACCTGTCGCGCCAGCTTGAAGAGCTGGGCCAGGTAGAAAAAGCAATCCTGCGTATTTCGCTGTATGAACTGAGCAAGCGCGCTGATGTGCCCTACAAAGTGGCGATCAACGAAGGTATCGAGCTGGCGAAAGTATTTGGCGCCGAAGATAGCCATAAGTTCGTCAATGGCGTGCTGGATAAAGCCGCTCCACAAATCAGACCCAATCGCAAATAAAGAAAAGGCCAGCTTGCTGGCCTTTTTTCATCAGTAAGCGGAACGCAACCATGTCCTGTGGCGAATTCGAACTCATCGCACGCTATTTCAATCGCAGAACCCGCAGCCGCCGCGACGTCGAGACCGGCATCGGCGACGACTGCGCGCTGATGAGCGTGCCGGAGAAACAGACGCTGGCAATCAGCACCGATACGCTGGTGGCGGGCGTCCACTTTTTACGCGATATCCATCCTGCCGATCTCGGCTATAAAGCGCTGGCGGTTAACCTTAGCGATCTGGCGGCCATGGGTGCCGATCCGGCGTGGCTGACGCTGGCGCTGACGCTGCCGGAGGTCGACGAAGAGTGGCTGAAAGCCTTTAGCGAAAGCCTGTTTGAGCTGCTGGAATATTACGATATGCAGCTGGTGGGCGGCGATACCACGCGCGGCCCGCTGAGCATGACGCTCGGCATCCACGGCCTGGTGCCGCAGGGTCGCGCGCTGAAGCGCTCGGGCGCGAAGCCGGGCGACTGGATCTACGTGACCGGCACGCTGGGCGACAGCGCTGCGGGCCTGTCGCTGCTGCAGCATCGTCATCGCATTAACGATCCGGCGGTGCATGAGGCGCTGATTAAGCGCCATCTGCGGCCGATGCCGCGCATCCTGCAGGGCCAGGCGCTGCGTTCGCTCGCCTCGGCGGCGATCGATCTCTCCGACGGCCTGATTTCCGATCTCGGCCATATTCTCAAGGCCAGCGGCTGCGGCGCGCGGCTGAATCTGGAGGCGCTGCCGCTGTCGCCTGCGCTGCGCGACCATTTCGAGCCTGAGCAGGTGCTGCGCTGGGCGCTGAGCGGCGGCGAGGATTATGAGCTCTGCTTTACGGTACCGGAGATGAACCGCGGCGCGCTCGACGTAGCGCTGGGCCCCCCTGGCGTGCCCTTTACCTGCATCGGGCAGATGATGCCGGAAGCGGAAGGGCTGACGCTGCTGGAGCACGGCAAACCAGTTACCTTCAGCCATAAGGGATTTGATCATTTTGACGCGAAATAAGGATGTGGCGAAGGGCCGCCTGCGCATGAGCAATCCCTGGCATCTGCTCGCCACCGGTTTCGGCAGCGGGTTGAGTCCTTATGTGCCGGGCACCATGGGGTCGCTGGCGGCGATCCCATTCTGGTGGCTGATGGCGCGGCTGCCGCAGGACCTCTATTCGCTGATCGTGCTGTTGGGCATTAGCATTGGCGTCTATATCTGCCACCGCACCGCCAAAGATATGGGCGTGCACGATCACGGCAGCATCGTCTGGGATGAGTTTATCGGCATGTGGATTACGCTGATGGCGATTCCGACGAATAGCTGGCAGTGGGTGCTGGCCGGTTTTGTGGTGTTCCGCATTTTCGATATGTGGAAGCCATGGCCGATCCGCTGGTTCGATCGCAACGTGCACGGCGGCATGGGGATTATGGTGGATGACATTATCGCCGGCGTGATCTCTGCGGCGCTGCTCTATGCGGCAGGGGTGTGGCTGGCGGCCTGACTTTTGCTGGCGCGTGCTGAAACCCTTTTCAGCGCGCACTCTATTCCTACAAGCGGGCGGCATGGGCAGAAGAGCAAAGCGTCCCGCGCCAGGGATGGCGCGGGCCGAGCGTGCAGGGATGCCTTGAGCGACTTTGCGATCTGGCCATGCCGCCCGTGTAGGCACTTGATTCGCAGGCTACTATTCGAAGCCTACTACTGGATGGGGCTGATAAACCGTCTCCAGCTCGGTAATCTCCTCAGCACTCAGTTCCACCTCAACCGCTTTCACCAGGTCCGCCAGCTGCTCGGCGCGCGAGGCGCCGATAATCGGCGCGGTCACGGCCGGCTTATGCAGCAGCCAGGCGAGCGCCACCTGCGCGCGGCTCACCCCTTTACGTGCCGCAATCGCCTCGACGCGCTGCGCGATGGCCGCATCATTCTCTTCCGTAGCATGATAAAGGGTTTTGCCATACTCGTCCGAGGCTGTACGCGCCGTGGCTTCGCCCCATGGACGCGTCAGCCTGCCGCGCGCCAGCGGACTCCACGGCAGCACGGCGATATTTTCCGCCTGACAGAGCGGGTGCATCTCGCGCTCCTCTTCGCGCTGAATCAGGTTGTACTGATCCTGCATGCTGACGAACGGCGCCCAGCCGTGCTGCCGCTGGGTATAAACCGCTTTGGCGAACTGCCACGCATACATAGAAGAGGCGCCGATATAGCGTGCCTTGCCCGCCTTCACCACGTCGCTCAGCGCTTCCAGCGTCTCTTCCAGCGGCGTCTCATAATCCCAGCGGTGAATTTGCAGCAGGTCGACATACTCCATGTCCAGACGGCGCAGGCTGTCGTCGATCGACTGCATAATATTTTTGCGCGACAGGCCCTGCGACAGATTGCTGAGCGGGAAGTAAACCTTGGTGGCGACCACAATCTCCTCGCGACGCGCGAAAGCCTTCAGCGCGCGGCCGACGATCTCTTCGCTGCTGCCGTCGGAATAGCTGTTTGCGGTATCGAAAAAGTTAATGCCGGCCTCCAGCGCCTGCTGGATCAGCGGACGGCTGCTCGCTTCCGGCAGCGTCCAGGCGTGGCGACCGCGGTCCGGCTCGCCAAAAGTCATGCAGCCAAGGCAGAGACGGGAAACCTGAAGGTCGGTGTTGCCTAACGGGGTGGTTTTCATGAAAGCTCCTGCTATGCATTAAACCATCAAGCATAGCAGGAGAGGAGGGCAGGGGATTACTGCGCGAGCCAGTCGCGGATTTGCTGCTGAATGCCTTGCGCGTCCAGCTGGTAATCGTGACGCACTTCATCCTGAGTGCCCTGCGGAATAAACTCATCCGGCAGGCCGAGGTTAAGCACCGAGACACGCAGGCGCTTCGCCATCACCGTCTCGTTGACGCCGCTGCCCGCGCCGCCTTTAATCGCGCCTTCTTCCAGCGTCACCAGCGATTCGTGACGCTGCGCCAGCTCGGCGATCAGCGCCTCATCCAGCGGCTTAACGAAGCGCATATCCACCAGCGTGGCGTTAAGCGCTTCCGCCGCTTCCGCTGCCGCTGGCAGCAGCGTGCCGAAGTTCAGGATCGCCAGCTTCTCGCCCTGACGCTTCACTACGCCTTTGCCCAGCGGCAGACTCTGCAGCGGCGTCAGCTCGACGCCGACCGCATTGCCGCGCGGATAGCGTACCGCGCTCGGTCCGTCCTGATAGTGATAGCCGGTATAGAGCATCTGACGACATTCGTTCTCGTCGCTCGGCGTCATAATCACCATTTCCGGCACGCAGCGCAGAAACGCGAGGTCGAACGCGCCCTGATGCGTCTGCCCGTCGGCGCCGACGATGCCGCCGCGATCGATGGCGAACATCACCGGCAGCTTCTGGATCGCCACGTCGTGGATCACCTGATCGTAGGCGCGCTGCAGAAAGGTCGAATAGATCGCGACGATCGGCTTATAGCCGCCGACCGCCATGCCTGCGGCGAACGTCACCGCATGCTGCTCGGCGATCGCCACGTCGAAATAATGTGCCGGATAGCGTCGCGAAAACTCCACCATGCCGGAGCCTTCGCGCATCGCAGGGGTGATCGCCATCAGCTTAGGATCGTCCTGCGCCATTTCGCACAGCCAGCTGCCGAAAATTTTGGAGTAGCTCGGCAAACCTTCGGCGCTCTTGGGCAGCGCGCCGCTGGCGGGATCGAACTTCGGCACCGCGTGCCAGGCGATCGGATCCTGTTCCGCCGGCGCGTAGCCTTTGCCCTTTTTGGTCATGATATGCAGGAACTGCGGCCCTTTCAGGCTGCGCATATTCTTCAGCGTCGTCACCAGCGTCAGCACGTCGTGACCGTCCACCGGGCCGATATAGTTAAAGCCCAGCTCTTCAAACAGCGTACCCGGCACCACCATGCCTTTCAGGTGCTCTTCGGTGCGTTTCACCAGCTCTTTGATCGGCGGCAGTCCGCCCAGCACGCGCTTGCCCCCTTCGCGCAGGCGCGAGTAGGTTTTGCCGGAAAGGATCTGCGCCAGACGGTTGTTCAGCGCGCCGACGTTCTCCGAAATCGACATCTCGTTGTCGTTGAGGATCACCAGCATATCGGGCTTGATATCGCCCGCGTGGTTCATCGCCTCAAACGCCATGCCGGCGGTAATGGCGCCGTCACCGATAATGCAGGCGGTGCGGCGGCCCAGGCCTTCGCGCTCCGCCGCCGCCGCCATGCCGAGTCCGGCGCTGATGGAAGTAGAGGAGTGGCCGACGCTCAGCACGTCATATTCGCTCTCGCCGCGCCATGGAAAGGGATGCAGGCCGTTTTTCTGGCGAATCGTGCCGATGCGGTCGCGGCGTCCGGTCAGAATTTTATGCGGGTAGGCCTGATGCCCGACGTCCCACACCAGATGATCGAACGGCGTGTTGTAGACGTAATGCAGCGCGACGGTCAGCTCGACGACGCCCAGACCCGAGGCGAAATGGCCGCTGGAGCGGCTTACGCTGTCCAGCAGGTATTGACGAAGCTCGTCGCACAGCGCCGGAAGCGACTCTTTCGGGAGAGAACGCAGCTCCTCAACGGTGCTTGCCTGCGCCAGTGTCGGGTATTTTGCAATATCAAAACTCATCAGAGACTCATTATGGAAGTTATTTGTCGCGTTCAATTATGAAGCTTGCCAGCGCCTGCAATGCTGTGGTGTCTAACGATTGCGCCGCAAGAATATCCAGCGCGCTCAGCGCTTGCTGGTGAAGCTCCCTGGCTTTCGCTCGGGCATTGTCGAGCCCCAGCAGCGACGGGTAAGTGCTTTTATCCAGATCCTGATCGGCACCCTGTTTTTTGCCGGTGATGGCGCTGTCGCCTACCACATCAAGAATATCGTCTTGTACCTGAAACGCGAGGCCGATGGCGTCGGCGTAGATATCCAGCGCCGGCAGCGCGTCGCGTCCGCGCTCGCCCGCCGCTAACGCGCCCAGGCGCACGGCGGCGCGGATTAGCGCGCCGGTTTTATGGCGATGGATCTGCTCCAGCTGTTCCAGCCCGACCCGCTGGCCTTCCGCCGCCAAATCGAGCGCCTGACCGCCGCACATGCCCGCTACGCCGCTGGCGCGCGCCAGTTCGGCAATCATCGCGATGCGGCTGGCGTCGCTGACGCCCGGCATCGGCTCGTCCGCCAGGATAGAGAACGCCAGCGTTTGCAGCGCATCGCCGGCGAGTATCGCGGTATCTTCGCCATACTTGATATGACAGGTCGGCTGGCCGCGGCGCAACGCATCGTCATCCATCGCTGGCAGGTCGTCATGGATCAGGGAGTAGGCGTGAATGCATTCTACGGCGGCGGCGGGCGCGTCAAGGCTCGTCGGATCCGCATTGAACATTTCGCCGGTGGCGTAGACCAGAAAGGGGCGCAGGCGTTTACCGCCTAATAATGCCCCATAACGCATAGCGTTAACCAGAGGAGAACTCTGAAAGGGAAGCGGCGCTAATAAGCGAGACAGCGCGGCATTGGCCCGCTCCGGATAAAGGCTCAGCAGGTGAATAAAATCCATTACTCTTTTTCCGGGGTGAAGGGGCTGAGATCGGCGTCTTTATCGTCGCTGAGCAGAATGCGTACGCGCTGCTCGGCCTGTTGTAATGTTTGCTGACCGTTGCGCGCCAGCTGTACGCCGCGCTCAAACTCATTCAGGGCCTCTTCCAGCGGCAGCTCGCCGCTCTCGAGCCGGCTGACGATCTGTTCCAGCTGCTGCAAGGAGGTTTCAAAACTAGCGGGCTGTTCGGCTTTTTTCGGCATATTCAGTGTCGACTCACGTGTAAGACTTACTCTCGTAATCGGTCATGGTAGCGGAGAGCGTTTGATTAGCAAAATAATCAATGTGACTGCGGTTGCAGAAGCAGTCATCTGACAAAGGTGATATACTCTCGCGCCTCGGATGCGGCTGCGCCCTTTAGCCCGCAATTTTTGTGATTTTACCAGCTAAGTGCCGCTCGCTCGCACTTATTTGCCCAACGAATTCGTGTCGCCATGAAGTTTATCATCAAGTTATTTCCCGAAATCACCATCAAAAGTCAGTCGGTGCGGTTGCGCTTTATTAAAATTCTCACCAGCAATATTCGCAACGTGCTGAAGACCGTCGGCGACGATATCGCCGTGGTGCGCCACTGGGATCACATCGAAGTCCGGTCGAAAGACGAAGGGCTGCGCGGCGTGATTGTGGATGAGCTCACCCGCATTCCCGGCATTCACCATGTGCTGTCGGTGGAAGACCGCAGCTACACCGACGTGCACGATATTTTCGAGCAGACGCTGGCGCAGTATGGCGAGAGCCTGCGGAACAAAAGCTTCTGCGTGCGCGTTAAGCGCCGCGGTAAACATGAGTTTAGCTCGCAGGACGTAGAGCGCTACGTTGGCGGCGGCCTTAATCAGCATATCGCCAGCGCGAAGGTGCAGCTGAACAAGCCCGACGTCACCGTGCATCTTGAAATCGACGACGATCGGCTGATGCTGATCACCGGCCGCTATGAAGGGCTGGGCGGTTTCCCGATCGGCACGCAGGAAGATGTGCTGTCGCTGATCTCCGGCGGCTTCGACTCCGGCGTCTCCAGCTATATGCTGCTGCGCCGCGGCTGTCGCGTGCACTACTGCTTCTTTAATCTCGGCGGCGCGGCGCACGAAATCGGCGTTCGCCAGGTGGCGCACTATATCTGGAACCGCTTCGGCCGCTCGCACCGCGTGCGCTTTGTGGCGATCAACTTCGAGCCGGTGGTCGGCGAGATTCTGGAAAAAGTGGATGACGGCCAGATGGGCGTAGTGCTGAAGCGCATGATGGTGCGCGCCGCGTCGATGGTCGCAGAGCGCTATGGCGTGCAGGCGCTGGTGACCGGCGAAGCGCTGGGCCAGGTCTCCAGCCAGACGCTGACCAACCTGCGTCTGATCGACAACGCCTCTGATACCCTGATCCTGCGTCCGCTGATCTCGCACGATAAAGAGCACATCATCAAAGTGGCGCGCGAGATCGGTACCGAAGATTTTGCCAGCACCATGCCGGAATATTGCGGCGTCATCTCTAAAAGTCCGACGGTGAAAGCGGTTAAGGCGAAGATTGAAGCGGAAGAGCAGAACTTCGATTTCGCTATTCTGCAGCGCGTAGTGGAAGAGGCGAGCAACGTCGATATCCGCGATATCGCCGAGCAGGCCGAAGAAGACGTTGTGGAAGTGGAAACCGTGGACTCGTTCGGCAGCGACGATGTGGTGCTGGATATTCGCGCCATCGACGAGCAGGAAGATAAGCCGCTGGCGCTGCAGGGCACCGAGGTGAAATCGCTGCCGTTTTATAAGCTCAGCAGCCAGTTCGGCGATCTCGACCAGAGCAAGACCTGGCTGCTCTACTGCGATCGCGGCGTGATGAGCAAGCTGCAGGCGCTCTATCTGCACGAGCAGGGCTTCAAAAACGTGAAGGTCTACCGCCCGTAATGAAACAGGCTGCGCATAGTGCGCAGCCTCAGGCTGCTTGCAACCTGAAATGCGGGTGACATGGGCAGAAGAGCAAAGCGTCCCGCGGCAAGGACAAAAACGCCGGGAGCGTTTTTGAACAACGCAACGCGTTGGCCCGTATACGGGCGCACCTCAGGGATGAGGTGCGTATTCGCGCGGGTCGAGCTGTCAGGGATGACGTTTTTTGCGTCTTTGCGATCGGGCCATGGCACCTGATGCACAGGCTCAGGCTGCGCGCAGCTTTTTTACTCGCTGTAATCGTAGATGCCCGCCGCCAGCACCAGCTGGGACGCCACCTCCGCCGCTTTCTCTTTACCCGCCAGCAAATCGATCAGCTTAAGCGCGAAATCCATCGCCGTGCCCGGCCCCTGGCTGGTCAGCAGATTGACGCGCGGATCCCATACCACGCGTCTTTCCATCCACTTCTCAGCCGGAATCGTCTCTTTTAAACCGGGAAAGCCGGTCATATTGCCCACCGGAAAGAGGTCGTGCGGCACCAGCACCGTGCCGGCCGCCGCGCAGATCGCCGCGACGATGCGGCCGGAGAGATGGAACTGGCGCACCGTTTCCACCAGCAGCGGACTGTCGCGGAAGGTTTCCGCGCCTTTCAGACCGCCCGGCAGCACGATCGCCGCGTAGTCATCATCGGCCACCTCTACCAGCGGCGCATCCGCCAGCAGGCGCACGCCGCGCGAGCAGACGATTTCGCGCGAGCCGTCGCTCTCTACGCTGGCGGTTACGACTTTCAGGCCGCCGCGCACCAGCAAATCAATAGTGGTGACCGCCTCGGTCTCTTCACTGCCATGTGCCAGGCAAACGAGAACTGGCGTGTTCGCGGTCATAATGGGACTCCTTGCGTTTTACGAGCTCATAAAGGCGGGTGTTTTCCGGCACCGCGATGCCCTGCGCGCGCGCGCGTCGCAGCAGAAAGCCGGAGATGTAATCGATTTCAGTCAGACGCTGCGCGCGCACGTCCTGCAGCATTGAAGAGGTATTGGCCGCGGTGGTTTCAATCACGTTGTAGACGATGTCCCGCAGGCTGTCGGCGGTGATGTGCTGGCCCTCGCGCTCCATCACCCAGCTCAGCTCCTGGCAGAGCAGGTCGATCTGATCCGGCCAGGCGCGCAGCGCGCCGTTCTGGCAGTCGTGCTCCACGGTCAGCGGATTGATGACGCAGTTGACCGCCAGCTTGCGCCAGCAGGCGGCGGCGATATTGTCGTGCCAGGCAACGTCCGGCAGCGCCGCGTGCAGGATATCGGCGAGGTCGCTAAAGGCCGCGCTTTTCCGGTTTGCCGGGCCGATATGCGTAATGCCGCTGGCGACATGTTTGATCACCGTGCCGTCGCGCATCGCCGCATGCGTGGTGATGCCGCGTAGCAGCGGCTGGCTCAGGCCTTTCAGCTCTTCCAGCGTGCCCATGCCGTTGTGCAGCAGCAGCACCGGACAATCGTCCGACAGCACGCTCTGCAGGTTGCGCACCGCGGGCGAAACCTGCGGCGCCTTGAGCGTCACCAGCAGCAGCTGGCTGTCCGCCAGAAACAGCGGGTCGTTGGCGATAAAGGTGTTGTTGCTCACCTGGCCCTGGTAATCAATCACGTTGACGGAACAGTAGGGCTGCGGCACGCGCAGCCATCCCTGCACTTCGTGGCCCTGGCGCGCCAGGGCGGCGAGCCAGACCTGGCCAATAGCGCCACAACCCAACACGGTAATCTTCATACTGCCTCCCGTATCCGGGTTTGTCGTTTGTTCTGTTATACACAGCGATAATAAGTATAGCGTTGTGCGCAGCATGATTTTGTTTAGTGCGGCAAGACGCGTATTATGCATGTCACTTTAGCGTCAGGAGAAGAAGAGATGCCATCTTTCGATATCGTTTCAGAAATCGACATGCAGGAAGTCCGCAACGCGGTCGAAAACGCCAACCGTGAATTAACGACCCGCTTCGATTTTCGCAACGTGAGCGCCAGTTTCGAGCTCAACGAAAAGAATGAAACCATCAAAGTGACCAGCGAGTCCGATTTTCAGGTGAAACAGCTGGTGGATATGCTGCGCGAGAAGATGCTCAAGCGCGGCATCGAGGGCGCCGCGCTTGATATCCCTGAGGAGATCGAGCACAGCGGCAAGAGCTGGAGCGTCGATGCCAAAATGAAAAAGGGCATTGAGAGCGAAGTAGCGAAGAAGATCGTGAAGCTGATTAAAGACAGCAAGATCAAGGTGCAGACGCAGATTCAGGGCGAATCGCTGCGCGTTACCGGCAAGTCGCGCGACGATCTGCAGAGCGCGATGGCGCTGGTGCGCGGCGGCAATCTCGGCCAGCCGTTCCAGTTCAAGAACTTCCGCGATTAATCCTCTTAAGGCGTGCGGCAGCTGAACTGCTGCACGCTTTGCTTACCGCCTTTCTCGCCCCGTTTGTTTCCTCTTCCCTCTGCGTTAAATCAATATGCTTACCGGCAAAGGTGTGCAACTCTCTTGATGAAACCCTCAACAGGAGAAAGAAGTCATGAAAATGATGAAAGCTGCCGTGGTTAAGGCGTTTGGTGCACCGCTGGTTATTGAGCAGGTACCCATACCAGAAGTTGGCGCAGGGCAGGTGCTGGTGAAAATTGCGGCGACCGGCGTCTGCCATACCGATCTCCATGCGGCGCAGGGCGACTGGCCCGTCAAACCTGTGCCGCCTTTTATTCCCGGTCATGAAGGGGTCGGCGAGGTGGTGGCGGTAGGGCCTAATGTCACCCACCTTAAGCTGGGCGATCGCGTTGGCGTGCCCTGGCTCTACTCGGCGTGCGGGCACTGCGAGCACTGTCTTGATAGCTGGGAGACGCTCTGCCATGAACAGAAGAATGCGGGCTATTCGGTTAACGGCAGCTTTGCGGAGTATTGCCTGGCCGATGCCAACTATGTCGGCATTTTGCCTGATAACCTCGATTATGCCGAGGTTGCGCCGATCCTTTGCGCCGGCGTAACGGTCTACAAGGGCTTGAAAATGACGGAGGCCCGGCCCGGAAACTGGGTGGTCATTTCCGGTATCGGTGGACTGGGCCATCTGGCTGTCCAGTATGCCGTGGCGATGGGGTTAAACGTCGCCGCGGTAGATGTTGACGATGAGAAGCTGACTTTCGCGCAGCGTCTCGGCGCCAGCTTGGTGGTGAACGCGCGTAAAGACGATCCTGCAGAGGTGTTTCACGCGCAGTTCGGCGGCGCACATGCGGCGCTGGTCACCGCCGTGTCGCCTGCGGCGTTTGAACAGGCCATCGGCACGCTGCGGCGCGGTGGAACCATGGTGCTTAACGGACTGCCGCCGGGCAAGTTCGATCTCTCTATCTTTGATATGGTACTGGACGGTATCACGGTGCGCGGCTCTATTGTTGGCACCCGAAAAGATTTGCAGGAGGCGCTCGATTTTGCCGGACGGCATAAGGTGAAAGCCACCATCGCTGTCGAGCCGCTGAGTAATATCAACGCCATCTTTGATCGTATGCATGCCGGCAAAATTGAGGGGCGGATCGTAGTGGATATGTCACTTTAATATCGAAGTGAATAGCAAAGAACCGGCGCAAAGCCGGTTCTTTTATCTCAGTTCTAAAAAGCCCGCGTTTAGCTGCTTGCCAGCAGCGCCTCCAGCTCGGGGCGGCTGGTGACCTTGCTGTCGATCTTGATATAGGCGCTTTTCTCTTCCGGCACGATCAGCACTGCAGATACGCCCGGCTGGGCTTTCAGACGCTGTTCCAGATTCGGCACAGCCAGCGCGTTATCGCTCAGCACGATACGCAGGCTGCTGACGTAGGGCGGCTCCTGCATGGTCATGGCGACGAACAGCCAGACCGCCGCCACGATGGCGCCCACCAGAAACACCGTCTGCGCGTCGAAATGGCCGAATACCCAGCCGCCGAGGCTGCCGCCAATCGCCACGCCGATAAACTGGCTGGTGGAGTAGAGCCCCATCGCCGTGCCTTTATAGCCGGCCGGCGACTCTTTGCTCACCAGCGACGGCAGAATCGCCTCCATCAGGTTAAAGGCGAAGAAAAAGAGCTGCACGCCGATAACCAGCGTCCAGAAATGGCCCGCCGCGCCCCACAGCACGATCTCCGCGATAACGATCAGGCCGACGCAGGCGACGAACACGCGCTTCATGCGGCGCTTTACCTCGGCGTAGATAATAAAGGGCACTACGCCGACAAAGGCGATCAGCATCGTTACCAGATAGATTTTCCAGTGCTCGGCAGCGGGCAGGCCCGCCTGCTCGAACTGGCCGGGCAGGGCGACGAAGCTGGACATCAGCAAAATATGCAGACAGAGAATGCCGACGTTAAGTTTGATCAGGCGCGAATTGCCGAGCACCTTGCGGAAGCTGCCTTTCACCATGCCCGATTCGCGGTTCAGCACATGGCCGGGCGCGCTCGGCACCACCAGCAGGGTAATCACGATACCCAGCGAGGCGAGAATGGCGATCATCCAGAACAGCGCGTGCAGGCCGAGCGCGTGGGTGACGATGGGCCCGACCACCATCGCGATAGCGAAGGTGACGCCGAAGCTGATGCCGATAAAGGCCATCGCCTTGGTGCGGTTCTGTTCGCGGGTTAAATCAGAGAGCAGCGCCATCACGGCGGCGGCGATCGCGCCGGAGCCCTGCAGCGCGCGGCCGAGAATGATGCCCCAGATAGAGGTGGTGGTCGCAGCGATAATACTGCCGAGAACGAACAGCAGCAGGCCGCCGACGATCAGCGGCTTACGGCCGATGCGGTCAGACATCAGGCCAAAGGGAATTTGAAAGACCGCCTGCGCCAGACCGTAGATGCCGATGGCCAGGCCGATAAGCGTTTCACTTGCACCCTGAAGAGCCATGCCGTAAGTGGTTAATACCGGCAGGACCATAAACATGCCCAGCATACGCAGGGAAAATACCGTGCCCAAACCCCATGTGGCGCGGAGCTCCACCGGCGTCATTTTATTATCGTTCATTCCAACCTCTGTAAGTTTGCCGTATCTATTTTAGGGAGCAGGGTAGGGCGGGTAAAATAATAGTGTTTAAGAAGTGGTAACAAAAAGAAAGGGCGCGAAATCGCGCCCTTAGCATGCATGGCAGTGCGGCATTACCACACGTAGGTCAGCAGATCTTTTGACGCCGGAGCCATAAAGTCCACCGACATCATCACGCTCAGCGCGGTGATAGCCACGATAGAGAAGACGAACAGCTTACGCGCCCAGACACGATCGTTCGAGGTTTTGTAACCTGATAACGCCATTCCCAGCCACCATACGCTGACGGCCGCCGCGACCACCAGGTATTTATAGCCCGCATAGCCGCCCAGCGACAGCATCAGCGTGGCGATCATAAACGCCAGAATGTAGAGCGTAATATGATTTTTCGCCACGGAAATGCCTTTCACCACCGGCAGAACCGGGATGTTCGCTGCCTGGTAATCTTTAAAGCGGAAGATGGCAATCGCATAGGAGTGCGGCATCTGCCAGAGGCTAAAGATCGCCAGCAGGATCAGCGCGCCGGCATCAAACTGGTTGGTGACGGCGCAGTAGCCGATCACCGGCGGCGCGGCGCCAGACAGGCTGCCAATCAGCGTCCCGTATACCGAGTGACGCTTCATGTAGAGACTGTAAACGCCGACGTAAACCACGAAGCCCATGACCGCCAGCCACATGGCCAGCGGATTGGCACCAAAGTAGAGCAACGCAAAGCCAGCAATACCTAGCGCGGTAGCATAAATCAGGCTTACTTTCGCGGAGATGAGGCCTTTAACCAGCACTCGATTCCGGGTTCTCTCCATCTTCACGTCGATATCGCGGTCGATCACGTTGTTGAAAACACAACCTGAGGCGACAACCAGCGACACGCCGATCAGCGAGGCGAGAAACAGGGCGTAATCAATGCTGCCTTTCGAAGCCAGCAGAAATCCGCCGATCACAGAAATTAAATTCCCGAAAATAATTCCTGGTTTTGTTACTTGCAGGTATTGCTTAATCATTACGCGACTCTTTAGTGAACCATCATGTTGTAGTTGAGGTTCCACATAATCCACAGCGAGCCAACTACGACGATCAGAATAATGATCGCCGAGAAGACGATGGCTACCATGTTCCAGCCGCCTTCGGACTTGGTGTCCAGATGCAGGAAGTAGATCAGGTGAACAACGACCTGGATGACTGCGCAGGCAACCACGACGCCCAGGGTCATACCTTGAGATGACCCACCGCTCATTACCATCCAGAACGGAATACCGGTCAGGATGACAGAGAGGATGAAGCCGATCATGTAGGACTTCACGCTGCTGTGCGGAACGACGTTTCCGTTAGCTGAATGACTCATTACATGACTCCCATCAGATAGACAATGGTAAATACGCAGATCCAGACCACATCCAGGAAGTGCCAGAACAGGCTCAGGCACAGGATGCGGGTATGGTTAGTCGACGTCAGCCCACGTTTGGCAATCTGGAACATCAGCACCAGCATCCAGATCAGGCCGCAGGTAACGTGCAGACCGTGGGTGCCTACCAGGGTAAAGAAGCCTGACAGGAAGCCGCTGCGATTCGGGCCGAAGCCTTCTTCGATCAGATGATGGAACTCATAGATCTCCATGCAGATAAAGCCAAGACCAAACAGGAAAGTCAGCGCCAGCCAGCTAAGGACCGAGCTCTTCTTGTCGTGGTTCATGGCGATAACCGCCATACCGTAGGTGATGGAGCTCAACAGCAGCAGCGCTGTTTCGCCCAGAACGAACGGCAGTTCGAAGATGTCTTTGCCTGCCGGGCCACCGGCAGTGCTGTTGACCATAACTGCATAGGTCGCAAACAGGGTTGCGAAGATAATGCAGTCACTCATCAGGTAGATCCAGAAGCCAAAGACTTTATTGGCTCCCGCATCGTGATGCCCATGCTCCGCATGGGCGTCGTGGTGGTGTTTTGTCAGAGTTTCAGTTGACATTATTTCAGACCCGCTTTGCTGATGTCGTCAAAGTGCTGCTTCTCGATCTTCTCGATCTCGACAACCGGAACGTAGTAGTCCACGTCTTCGTCGAAGCTCTTCACAATCCAGGTCACGATCATGCCCAGGAAGGAGAGGCCAGCCAGCCACCAGATATGCCAGATTGCGGCAAAACCGAATACCGTTGCGAAGGCAGCGATGACGATAGCCGCGCCGCTGTTCTTCGGCATATGAATCTCTTCATATTTCGCCGGCTGCTTGTACGCTTCGCCTTTCTCTTTCATTTCCCAGAACGCGTCGCGCTCGTGGATATGCGGGATAGTGGCAAAGTTGTAGAACGGCGGCGGTGAAGAGGTTGCCCACTCCAGCGTACGACCGCCCCATGGGTCACCGGTCAGATCGCGGTTCTGATGACGGTCACGTACAGAGACGTAGAACATGGTCAGCTGGCAAATGATACCGCAAGCGATCAGGCCTGCACCGACGGCCGCAATAACCAGCAGAGAGTGGAACTGCGGATCGATATCCTGGCTCAGACGACGCGTCATACCCATGAAGCCCAGAACGTAGAGCGGCATAAAGGCAACGAAGAAGCCGATGATCCAGAACCAGAAGGCGCGTTTGCCCCAGGTTTCGTTCAGGGTAAAGCCGAAGGCTTTCGGGAACCAGTAGGTCACGCCAGCCATACAGCCGAATACCACGCCGCCGATGATGACGTTATGGAAGTGCGCAATCAGGAACAGGCTGTTGTGCAGCACGAAGTCCGCACCCGGCACCGCCAGCAGAACGCCGGTCATACCACCTACAGAGAAGGTGACCAGGAAGCCTACGGTCCACAGCATGGCAGAGTGCATCACGATGCGGCCCTGGTACATGGTGAACAGCCAGTTGAAGATTTTCACGCCGGTCGGAATCGCGATGATCATCGTCATGATGCCGAAGAAGGCGTTAACGTTCGCGCCCGCACCCATGGTGAAGAAGTGGTGCAGCCAGACGATGAACGACAGCACGGTAATGGCGATGGTCGCCCACACCAGCGAGGTGTAGCCAAACAGACGTTTTTTCGAGAAGGTCGCAGTGACTTCAGAGAAGACGCCGAACACCGGCAGAACCAGGATATAGACTTCCGGATGACCCCAAACCCAGATCAGGTTGACGTACATCATCATGTTACCGCCCATATCATTGGTAAAGAAATGGAAGCCAAGGTAACGATCAAGCGTCAACAGCGCCAGGGTCACGGTCAGAACCGGGAACGCGGCGATAATCAGGACGTTGGTGCAAAGAGAAGCCCAGGTAAATACCGGCATTTTGAACAGGTCCATACCCGGCGCACGCATCTTCAGAATGGTCACGAAGAAGTTGATACCGGTCAGCGTGGTCCCGATACCGGAAAGCTGGAGACTCCAGATCCAGTAATCGACCCCGACGCCAGGACTGTACTCCGCGCCCGACAGCGGCGGATAGGCCAGCCAGCCGGTCTGTGCGAACTCGCCCACGCCCAGCGACAGGTTAACCAGGATCACACCGACCGCGGTAAACCAGAAGCTCAGGTTGTTCAGGAACGGGAAGGCAACGTCGCGCGCGCCGATTTGCAGCGGCACCGCGATGTTCATCAGACCCACGACGAAAGGCATCGCCACGAAGAAGATCATAATCACGCCGTGCGCGGTAAAGATCTGGTCGTAGTGATGCGGCGGGAGTATGCCGGCTTCCCCGGCGGAAGCCATTACCTGCTGGGTACGCATCATGATGGCATCGGCGAAGCCGCGCAGCAGCATGACGAACGCCATGATGATGTACATGATACCCAGTTTTTTATGGTCGACGGAGGTGAGCCATTCAGACCACAGGTACTGCCATTTACCAAAGTAGGTTAGGGCAGCGATGATTGCCAGACCACCAATGATGATCCCGGCAACCGTAACCATGATAATCGGCTCATGGTACGGCACTGCATCCAGTGTTAATTTTCCGAACATCGTATTATTCCTCGGCTCCCGCGGAAGCGGTGTGACTCATGTCCATGCCTTCGTGCTGAGACATGTCCATCTTCCCGTGGCTGGTCATGAACTTAGCGATGACTTGCTTGAACAGTTCAGGATTCGCTGAAGAGAAATATTCCACCGGATGATTTTCGCTTGGCACTGCGACTTTCTCGAAATCTTCCATAGTGGTCAGCGTGTTAGGCGCCGCTTTAACTTTGGCGACCCACTGCTGGAACTCCGCATCGTCCTTGGTTGCAATGGCTTTGAACTTCATACCAGAGAAACCTCGACCACTGAAGTTCGAGGAAATACCGTCGAACGTTCCTGGCTCATTGGCGATCAGGTGCAGTTTGGTCTGCATGCCCGCCATGGCGTAGATCTGGCTGCCGAGCGTCGGAATAAAGAAGGAGTTCATAACGGAGTTAGAGGTAATTTTGAAGCTCACCGGCGTGTTAGCCGGGAAAGCGATCTGGTTAACGGTGGCAATACCCTGTTCCGGGTAGATGAACAACCATTTCCAGTCCAGCGCCACCACTTGGATCTCAACCGGCTTCACGTCAGAGGCCAGCGGTTTGCTCGGCTCCAGCGCGTGGGTTGATTTCCAGGTCAGCACGCCGAGGAAGAGAATGATCAGGATCGGAATGGTCCAGACCACGGCTTCGACTTTGTTAGAGTGCGACCAGTTGGGGCTGTACTTCGCTTCAGTGTTGGATGCACGATATTTCCATGCAAACACCACCGCCATCAAGATTGCCGGAATAACGACGATCATCATTAAGCCGAAGGCTGTCAGAATCAACGAACGTTGCTCAAGTGCAATCTGTCCCTTGGGATTTAACAACGCATTATCGCAGCCACTCATTAACAAAGTGCCTGCGATTAATGACAAAATCCCCAAACTTTTATTGTATTTCCTGAGTCTCATTTAACGACCTCAATGACAAAGGGCTTATTGTCGTTTAAGTGTGCGCGCATTTTACGGGAAGGTTTATGCAGTGTAAACCAGCATAAGGATGTGTCAGCAGCGTGTTGACACCTTTTGCTAAGGGTGTCACAGATGTTGCCTGGGGTGATAAATTATTAACTGCGACAAGCAGTTGGCACTAATATAACAAAAACCGATGAAAGTATTCTTAAAGAAATCAGGGAAAGAATAAACCTTACTTTTGATACTCAATTCTTTAACAAATCTGCATCATTTGAGTGATGAAATTTATACAATATAATTGCGCACCGGTTTTTAATATATTCGCTGAAGGCAGAAGCAGGATCTTAATATTTCCAGGAAAATAACACTGGATGACAAAGTTTAACTTTTACCGCCCGTCAGGGCGGCCTGATCCATTTTCGTCGTGAAATAATACCTGTTGTTAATTAATGCAGCTGCGCCGCGCTTTTCCGCTGCGCGATGTAGTCAAGCGTCACGCCGCCGCATACCGCCAGCGCCAGCAGCGCCATACCGGCTTCGAACAGCGCGCCCGGCACGTTTTCCAGCCGCCATAGCCCCAGCGCCTGACACGCCAGCGTCGTCAGCCAGAGCGCGATAACAGCGCAGCCGATGCAGAACAGACGCGTGGTCCAGCGGTAGCCGGCGGCAAAACGCGTGCGCATTAAGAAGCACTCGCTGTTTTGCGCTTCGTTCAGCGTGTCGCGACAGAGCAGCAGCAGCAGCAGACCGGGCAGCGCCGCCAGCACGGTGAAAGCGTAAAAGGTAGGCCAGCCCCAGAGCTCTACCAGCCAGCCGGCCGCCGGGCCGACATAGACGCGGCCAACCGCCGAGAGCGCTGAGAGCAGAGCGAACTGCGTGGCGGAGAATGACTTGTTGCACAGGGTCATCAGCAGCGCAACAAATGCCGCCGTGCCCATGCCGCCGCACAGATTCTCCACGAAGACCGCGCTGGCCATGCTCCATAAATGCGGCGGCGTCACCGCCAGCAGCCAGTAGGCGAAATTCGAGACCGCCTGCAGCACGCCGAAAATCATCAGGGCGCGGAACAGGCTCAGGCGCTGCATCAGCACGCCGCCGTAGAGAGCACCGATAATGGTCGCCAGCAGGCCGAGCGTTTTGTTCACCAGCCCGACGTCGCCGGCGTTAAAGCCGACGCCGCGGATCAGAAAAGTGGTGGTCAGCGAGGCGGCGAAGGCGTCGCCCAGCTTATAGAGCACGATAAGGGTGATCAGCAGCCAGGCGTTGTTGCGCTGAAAAAAGTCCTTCAGCGGCAGTGACACCGCCTCGCGCAGCGAATGCGGCGTGGTGGCGCGCGTATCGGGCTCTTTCGCCATCAGGGTGGCGATAAGCGCGGGCACCATCAGCAGCGCCATCAGCCAGTAGGTCGCCTGCCAGCCGAGATAGCGATCCGCCAGCCAGAGCGCGAGCCCGCCGGAGACCAGCATCGCCAGTCGGTAGCCGAGCACGGTGATGGCGGCGCCGCTGCCGCGCTCTTCCGGCGGCAGCACGTCGGTTTTCCACGCGTCGAAGACGATATCCTGCGAAGCGGAGCAGAAGGCGACCAGCACCGCCAGCGCGGCGAGCAGCGTCAGGTCGCGTCCGGGCTGCATAAAGCCCATGGCGATAATCCCGGCGATCAGCGCCAGCTGCGTCAGCAGCAGCCAGCCGCGGCGACGGCCGAGAAACGGCGGCGTAAAGCGGTCCATCACCGGCGACCAGAGAAATTTAAAGACGTACGCCTGGCCGACCAGCGAAAAAAAGCCGATGGTCTTGAGATCGACATTTTCCACCGTCATCCACGCCTGTAGCGTGCCGGCGGTCAGCGCCAGCGGCAGGCCTGAAGCAAAGCCAAGCAGCAGTAAAACGGCGGCGTTTCGTTGAGTGAAGATGCGAAGATAGTGATTCATGCTGACCCTGAAGCGATGCCCGGCGGTGCGCCGGGCATAGAGTGCGGCGAATTAGTGCGCGTTCTGCTTGATAAAGTTGTTGATGCTGGTGTCCTGCGCCATATCGGCGATCACGTCACCCAGCGTCGAGTTCACTGCTTTAGTGATCTTGTCGTTGGTCGCGCTGAAGGCGCCTTCTACGCTATAGGTCTGGCGATAGTTCTTCACCTGCTTGTTGCCGTTCTTAGCGGTGGCGATAATCGAGATATCCGCTTTGGTGGTGATGCTATAGCGTACGTTGCCCTGGGTTACATCCGCATAGAGGTTATTCACCACGATCTGCAGATCGACGGCGCCTTCCGGCCCAATCATATAGCCGCGCGCGGTCATCTGTTTCTCCAGTACTTCCTGCAGCAGGAAGCGCAGATCGCGAGACGGCGTCAGGGTAACCAGCTGGCCGTCGCGATTGACTTTCGCCAGCGCCTGGTCGCTGCGCTGATCGGCGCCGTTGATGCTGACAGTTACGCCCATCAGACTCGGATCCTGCTGCGGCAGCTCGATTTTCGGCTGAATGGTCAACGTATTGCTGTTAGTGGCGCAGCCGGCCAAAATGAAGGCGGCCAGCAGGGGAAATAACAGTTTTTTCAACATACTTATTCTCGTTAATGTTGTGGGTTGGTTTGCAAAAACTGCGGTCATCATAGCATTGCGCGGCAGTGAAAAAAGCCCTTGCGAAGGGGAAATTCGCGGTAACCGCCTTTTTTATACGCTAAGAAAAATCCGGGCATTGACCCACAGTCGCGCTGCGCTATCATGCCGGTCGGTTTAGACGGCGGCGGAAATATTTTCACACATTTGTACGGATGCGTCTGAAAACCTACTAATATTTAACCAGATGGGGCACAGCGCTCGCCATTGAGGAAAGAGACAATGATTCGCGAACAGATCGAAGAGAAGCTGCGCCTGGCTTTTGAGCCGGCTCATCTGGAAGTGCATGACGAAAGCTATCGTCACAATGTCCCGGCGGGTTCCGAAAGCCACTTCAAGGTGGTTATCGTTAGCGACGTATTCGCAGGTCAGCGCTTTCTGGCGCGCCACCGGGCGATTTACGGCGAACTCGCCGCCGAGCTGGCAGGCAGCGTTCACGCGCTGGCGCTGCATACCTATACCCTGAAAGAGTGGGAAGGATTGCAGGATACCGTGCTCGCCTCGCCAAACTGCCGCGGTGCCGGCACCCTCGCCTGATCGCCTCCCGCTTTTGAAAAACGGCCTGCGGGCCGTTTTTTTTCATTATTTAGCGATAAACGCGATCTCCGGCGCAAAAAAGCAGCAAAGCCGCTAAAAAGTGGTGAGTTTACAGCCTCGACTCACCAGGGCGATGCCGCTATAATGCTGCGTCTATTTTTCCGGAATGTCTTCGGGACGCTTCTGGTGACAGGGATCAGGTTCTCTTAATGGAAGCCGTCCCGGTTGTTGGATACGGCGCATTGCATAATGTGTGGTGTCTGAAGTTGACCGAGCACGCGATTTTTTGAGGTAACAAGATGACAGTTTCAGTAGAAACCACGCAGGGTCTGGGCCGTCGCATTACGATTACTGTCCCCGCTGACAGCATCGAAAGCGCAGTGAAGAAAGAACTGGTGGAAGTGGCGAAAAAAGTCCGTATCGATGGTTTCCGTAAAGGCAAAGTGCCGGCCAATATCATCGCACAGCGCTACGGCGCTTCTGTTCGCCAGGACGTGCTGGGCGAGCTGATGACGCGCAACTTCGTTGACGCCATCATCAAAGAAAAAATCAATCCGGCTGGCGCGCCGAACTACGTGCCGGGCGAATATAAAGAAGGCGAAGATTTCACCTACGCGGTCGAGTTCGAAGTCTATCCGGAAGTTGAACTGCAGGGTCTGGACAGCATCGAAGTTGAAAAACCGCTGGTGGAAGTGACCGACGCTGACGTCGACGCCATGCTGGACACCCTGCGCAAGCAGCAGGCCAACTGGAAAGAGAGCGATGCGGCGGCAACGGCTGAAGATCGCGCGACCATCGACTTCAGCGGTTCAGTCGACGGCGAAGAGTTCGAAGGCGGTAAAGCCTCTGACTTCGTGCTGGCAATGGGCCAGGGCCGTATGATCCCGGGCTTCGAAGAGGGCATCGTGGGTCATAAAGCGGGCGAAACTTTCACTATCGACGTGAAATTCCCGGAAGACTACCACGCGGAAAACCTGAAAGGGAAAGACGCGAAGTTCGACATCGTGCTGAAGAAAGTTGAAACGCGCGAACTGCCGGAGCTGACTGAAGAGTTCATCAAGCGTTTTGGCGTGGAAGATGGTTCCATCGAAGGCCTGCGCGCTGAAGTGCGTAAGAACATGGACCGCGAGCTGAAAGGCGCCATCCGCAACCGCGTGAAAACGCAGGCGATCGACGGCCTGGTGAAAGCCAACGACATCGACGTGCCGGCTGCGCTGATCGACAGCGAAATCGACGTACTGCGTCGTCAGGCTGCGCAGCGCTTCGGCGGCAACGAGAAGCAAGCGCTGGAACTGCCGCGCGAGCTGTTCGAAGAGCAGGCGAAACGCCGCGTTGTCGTAGGTCTGCTGCTGGGCGAAGTGATTCGCACCCATGAGCTGAAGGCTGACGAAGCGCGCGTTAACGCCCTGATCGAAGAGATGGCGTCCGCTTACGAAGATCCGCAGGAAGTGATCGAGTTCTACAGCAAAAACAACGAGCTGATGAACAACATGCGCAACGTCGCGCTCGAAGAGCAGGCGGTTGAAGCCGTTCTGGAAAAAGCGAAAGTGACTGAGAAAGCGACCAGCTTTCAGGAACTGATGAATCAGACCACCGCTGCCTGATCGCTGATTTAACCAGAAGTGCTAAGCCCGCGGCTGCAAAGTCGCGGGCTTTTTTGTTTTTCCGGCGCCATCGGCGCTCTTCCGCTGCTATTCGCTTAATAAACCGGCAAATTATTCACGTTGCGCTTTTTCCAGGTTAGCGAATAGAGAAAAGGTTGTTATGCTTGAAACAGCAGGGCAGTATCCCCAGATTGAGGGAGTATGCAGAAGAGAGTTAGACTGGCTGATTAACCGTCCTTGAAGGTGTCGGAAACGAAGCGGAGCTGCGCAGAACGCGCTCGCTTCAGAGAAAATCGGTACAGAATGTAGCCAATGAACTATATCCAGGAGACGGTAATGTCATACAGTGGCGATCGTGAATTTACTGCGCCGCGCAATGCGCTGGTGCCCATGGTGGTTGAACAGACTTCGCGCGGCGAGCGTTCCTACGACATCTATTCCCGCCTGCTGAAAGAGCGCGTCATCTTCCTGACCGGCCAGGTTGAAGATCACATGGCCAATCTGATCGTGGCGCAGATGCTGTTTCTGGAAGCGGAAAACCCTGAGAAAGATATCTATCTTTATATCAACTCCCCAGGCGGCGTGATCACCGCAGGCATGTCGATCTACGACACGATGAAGTTTATCAAGCCCGACGTCAGCACCATCTGTATGGGCCAGGCCTGTTCAATGGGCGCTTTCCTGCTGACTGCCGGCACTAAAGGCAAGCGTTTCTGCCTGCCGAACTCGCGCGTGATGATCCACCAGCCGCTGGGCGGCTATCAGGGTCAGGCGACCGACATTGAGATTCATGCGAAAGAGATTCTGAAAGTGAAACAGCGCATGAATGAGCTGATGGCGGAGCATACCGGCAAGTCGCTGGAAGAAATTGAGCGCGATACCGAGCGCGACCGTTTCCTCTCGGCGAGTGAAGCGGTAGAGTATGGTTTAGTCGACTCCGTCCTGACACATCGCGAATAAGACTCATCTGCCCGTCTCCTTACGCTATAGTTACTGGGAAACGGGTTTGAGTTGAATGAATATTGGCCGTGTTCGCACGGCCTGCGCCGTACGCCAGTATGGCCTGAGAACAAGAAGAGGTTAACTGATGACAGATAAGCGCAAAGACGGTTCAGGGAAGTTGCTGTACTGCTCTTTTTGCGGCAAAAGCCAGCATGAAGTGCGTAAGCTGATTGCCGGGCCGTCAGTGTATATCTGCGACGAATGTGTCGATCTGTGCAATGACATTATTCGCGAAGAGATTAAAGAAGTTGCCCCGCATCGCGAACGTAGCGCGCTGCCTACGCCGCACGAAATCCGCCATCACCTCGATGATTATGTTATCGGCCAGGAAAAGGCGAAAAAAGTGCTGGCGGTTGCGGTGTACAACCACTACAAACGCCTGCGCAACGGCGATACCAGCAACGGCATCGAGCTGGGCAAAAGCAACATTCTGCTGATTGGTCCGACCGGTAGCGGTAAAACCCTGCTGGCGGAGACGCTGGCGCGCCTGCTGGATGTGCCGTTCACCATGGCCGACGCTACCACGCTGACCGAAGCGGGCTACGTGGGCGAGGATGTGGAGAACATCATCCAGAAGCTGCTGCAGAAGTGCGACTATGACGTGCAGAAAGCGCAGCGCGGCATCGTCTATATCGATGAGATCGATAAAATCTCGCGTAAGTCGGATAACCCGTCTATTACGCGCGACGTTTCCGGCGAAGGCGTGCAGCAGGCGCTGCTGAAGCTGATTGAAGGCACCGTGGCGGCCGTTCCGCCGCAGGGTGGTCGCAAGCATCCGCAGCAGGAGTTTTTGCAGGTTGATACCTCTAAGATTCTGTTTATCTGCGGCGGCGCGTTCGCGGGCCTGGATAAAGTGATCTCCCAGCGCGTGGAAACCGGCTCCGGTATCGGTTTTGGCGCAACGGTGAAAGGCAAATCGGAAAAAGCGAGCGAAGGCGAGCTGCTCTCTCAGGTTGAACCTGAAGATCTGATCAAATTCGGCCTGATCCCGGAGTTCATCGGTCGTCTGCCGGTGGTCGCGACGCTCAACGAGCTGAGCGAAGAAGCGCTGATTCAGATCCTGCGCGAGCCGAAGAACGCCCTGACCAAACAGTACCAGGCGTTGTTCAACCTGGAAGGGGTCGAGCTGGAGTTCCGCGACGAAGCCCTGACCGCCATCGCCAAAAAAGCGATGTCGCGTAAGACCGGTGCCCGCGGCCTGCGTTCTATCGTAGAAGGCGCGCTGCTGGAAACCATGTATGACCTGCCTTCTATGGAAGACGTAGAAAAAGTGGTGATCGACGAGTCGGTTATCGAAGGCCAGTCAGAGCCGATGCTTATCTACGGCAAGCATGAAGCCCAGGCGTCTGGCGAATAATTCGCCAGCGTAAGGGCGTTGATATTATTAAAAAAGGGGAAAATTCTTTCCCCTTTTGTTTTTCTCGCTCTCATGACGTTGAATGTCGAACGATCATCCCCATATACTCATAATCCTGTGGGTTTAACTGCACATTCCCTGCATTATGCGGTGCCCATCACCTGGCGGACACTAACTAAGAGAGAGCTCTATGAATCCTGAGCGTTCTGAACGCATTGAAATCCCCGTGTTGCCTCTGCGCGACGTGGTGGTTTATCCGCACATGGTAATTCCGTTGTTTGTTGGTCGGGAAAAATCGATTCGTTGCCTCGAAGCGGCGATGGATCATGACAAGAAGATCATGCTGGTTGCCCAGAAAGAGGCTTCAACGGATGAACCTGGCATTAACGATCTCTTCTCTGTAGGGACCGTAGCCTCAGTGCTGCAGATGCTGAAACTGCCTGACGGCACCGTCAAAGTTTTAGTCGAAGGGCTGCAGCGCGCGCATATCACTACCCTGGCGGATAATGGCGACCATTTTACCGCGCAGGCGGAATACCTGATCTCGCCGGAAATCGAAGAGCGCGAACAGGAAGTGCTGGTACGGACGGCGATCAATCAGTTTGAAGGCTATATCAAGCTGAACAAAAAGATCCCGCCGGAAGTGCTGACCTCGCTGAACAATATCGACGATGCGGCGCGCCTCGCCGACACCGTTGCGGCCCATATGCCGCTGAAATTAGCCGATAAACAGTCGGTGCTGGAGATGTCGGACGTGAACGAGCGTCTGGAATATCTCATGGCGATGATGGAGTCGGAAATCGATCTGCTGCAGGTTGAGAAGCGCATTCGCAACCGCGTGAAAAAGCAGATGGAGAAGAGCCAGCGCGAGTACTACCTGAATGAGCAGATGAAGGCCATTCAGAAAGAGCTGGGCGAAATGGACGACGTGCCGGATGAGTACGAAGCCCTGAAGCGCAAAATTGACGCGGCGAAAATGCCGACCGAAGCGCGTGAAAAAGCCGAAGCCGAGCTGCAAAAATTAAAAATGATGTCGCCGATGTCCGCCGAAGCGACGGTGGTGCGCGGCTATATCGACTGGATGGTCCAGGTGCCGTGGAACGCCCGCAGCAAGGTGAAAAAAGACCTGCGCAAGGCCCAGGAGACGCTGGACACCGACCACTACGGCCTGGAGCGCGTCAAAGACCGCATCCTGGAATACCTCGCCGTGCAGAGCCGCGTCAGCAAAATCAAAGGCCCGATCCTCTGTCTGGTTGGACCGCCGGGCGTGGGTAAAACCTCGCTGGGTCAGTCGATCGCCAAGGCGACCGGCCGTAAGTATGTGCGTATGGCGCTGGGCGGCGTGCGTGACGAAGCAGAAATTCGCGGTCACCGCCGGACCTATATCGGCTCTATGCCGGGCAAGCTGATCCAGAAAATGGCGAAGGTTGGGGTGAAAAACCCGCTGTTCCTGCTGGATGAGATCGACAAAATGTCATCTGACATGCGCGGCGATCCTGCTTCCGCGCTGCTGGAAGTGCTCGATCCCGAGCAGAACATCGCCTTTAACGATCACTACCTCGAAGTCGATTACGATCTCTCCGACGTGATGTTCGTTGCCACCTCCAACTCCATGAACATTCCGGCGCCGCTGCTGGACCGTATGGAAGTGATTCGCCTCTCTGGTTACACCGAGGATGAGAAGCTCAATATCGCCAAACAGCATCTGCTGCCGAAGCAGATTGAGCGTAACGCCCTGAAAGAGAGCGAAATCACGGTGGAAGACAGCGCCATCGTCGGCATCATCCGCTACTACACGCGCGAAGCGGGCGTGCGTAGCCTGGAGCGCGAACTGTCGAAGCTGTGCCGTAAAGCGGTGAAAACGCTGCTGCTGAATAAAGAGCAGAAGCACATCACCATCAATGGCGACAACCTCAAGGATTACCTGGGCGTACAGCGCTTCGACTATGGCCGCGCCGAAAGCGAAAACCGCGTCGGCCAGGTGACCGGCCTTGCATGGACCGAAGTGGGCGGCGATCTGCTGACCATCGAAACCGCCTGCGTGCCGGGTAAAGGGAAGCTGACCTACACCGGTTCGCTCGGCGAAGTGATGCAGGAGTCGATCCAGGCGGCGCTGACCGTGGTGCGTGCGCGCGCCGAGAAGCTGGGCATCAACGGCGATTTCTACGAGAAGCGCGACATCCACGTTCACGTGCCGGAAGGCGCGACGCCGAAGGATGGCCCGAGCGCCGGTATCGCGATGTGCACCGCGCTGGTCTCCTGTCTGACCGGCAACCCGGTGCGTTCCGACGTGGCCATGACCGGCGAGATCACTCTGCGCGGCCAGGTGCTGCCGATCGGCGGCCTGAAAGAGAAGCTGCTGGCGGCCCATCGCGGTGGTATTAAAGTGGTGCTGATCCCGGACGATAATAAACGCGACCTGGAAGAGATTCCGGCCAACGTTATCGCCGATCTGGAGATCCATCCGGTGAAACGCATCGAAGAAGTGTTAGGCCTTGCGCTGGAAAACGCCCCTTACGGCATGCAGGTTGCTACCGCAAAATAGTGATTAGCGACATAAAGCATTAAAAAGCGAAGCTGGCAGGCCAATGAGCGCTTGCCAGCTTTTTTTAGTGCCGTTAATTTAGGGGGCTGCGGATTCAGCGATTAAGATGAATTCCGTTGTTTCGCCTCAACAGGCTTGATATAACGTGCTGCGCATTCGTATCCGCCAGGACGCGCGGATGTGAAGTGAAATAATAAAAGAGGGGATGAAGAGAGTGAATAAGTCACAGTTGATCGACAAAATTGCTGCAGACGCTGACATTTCTAAAGCAGCAGCGGGACGTGTTTTGGACGCATTCACCAGTTCTGTTTCCGACGCGCTGAAAGGCGGTGACGAAGTGGCTCTGGTGGGCTTTGGCACTTTCTCCGTACGCGAACGTGCCGCACGTACCGGCCGCAACCCGCAGACCGGCAAAGAGATCACCATTGCCGCTGGCAAAGTACCGGGCTTCCGCGCCGGTAAAGCGCTGAAAGACGCTGTCAACGCATGACATCGCACCCGTCCGCAGAAGCATTTTCTTCCGTGGACTAGAGGACGGTTCATGCGTTCTCATGTAACATACGGGCACATCAAATTTGATGTGCCTTTTTTATTCGGATCCGGGGATAAATCGCGCTAAGACTTGTCTCAACAGGAGTGAAGCTGCCAGGCTAAACGGCAGTTGCGTAACGGCCTTTATCCGACAGGCGTTACGCCCGAGGTTTATATCCACACTACAGCGGAGCGTTGTCATACCATGATGGACAATTTACGCGCGGCGTCGAATCATGTCGTGCTCAAGGTTATTTTGGGGTTGATTATTCTCTCCTTCGTGCTGACCGGGGTTGGCAACTACCTTATCGGCGGCGGCAGCGATTACGCCGCTAAAGTCAACGGACAGGAAATCAGCCGCGCGCAGCTCGATCAGGCGTTCAACAGCGAGCGCAGCCGCCAGCAGCAGATGCTGGGCGATCAGTTCTCGCAGCTTGCCGGCAACGACGGCTTCATGCAGCAGATGCGTCAGCAGGCGCTGTCGCAGCTGGTGGATCAGGCGCTGCTCGATCAGTACATCAACGACCTCCACATTACTATCAGCGACGATCAGGTCAAGCAGGCGATCTTCGCCCAGCAGGCGTTCCAGACCAACGGCAAGTTCGACAATGCGAAGTATAACGCTCTGCTGAGCAGCATGGGCTTTACCGCCGATCGCTATGCGGAAGCGCTGCGCAAGCAGCTGGCGACCCAGCAGCTGATCAACGCCGTCGCTAATACCGACTTTATGCTGAAAGGCGAAACCAGCAAGCTGGTGGATCTGGTGTCGCAGAAGCGCGACATTCGTCAGGCGACGATTGACGTCAACGCGCTGGCGGCGAAACAAACCGCGACGGCCGACGAGATCGCGCAATACTATCAGCAGCATAAAAACAACTTTATGGCGCCGGAGCAGTTCCGCGTCAGCTACATCAAAATGGATGCCGCCAGCATGCAGGCCAGCGTTAGCGACGCCGACATTCAGAGCTGGTACGACCAACATAAAGCGGACTACACCCAGCCGCAGCGTAACCGCTACAGCGTCATCCAGACCAAAACCGAGGCGGATGCCAGCGCCGTGCTGGCGCAGCTGAAGGGCGGGGCGGACTTCGCCGCGCTGGCGAAAAGCAAATCGATCGATCCCATCTCCGCGCGCAAGGGCGGCGATATGGGCTGGCTTGAGCCGGCCACCACTCCGGACGAGCTGAAAAACGCCGGACTGACGCAGAAGGGCCAGCTTTCGGGCGTGATTAAATCGTCGGTCGGCTTCCTGGTGGTGCGTCTGGACGATATCCAGCCGGAACAGATCAAACCGCTGGCCGAAGTGCGCGACGCGGTGGCCGACAAAGCGAAGCAGGAGAAAGCGGTCGACGCTTTCTACCAGCAGCAGCAGAAAGTGAGCGAAGCGGCGAGCAACGACAATGAGTCGCTGGCAGGTGCCGCGCAGGCTTCCGGCCTGAAAGTGGTTGAGACCGGCTGGTTCAGCCGCGACAGCGTGCCGCAGGAGCTGAACTTCGACGCGGTGAAAAACGCCATCTTCAACGGCGGCCTGACCGGCCAGAACGGTGCGCCAGGCAACAACTCTGACGTGATTACCGTGGATGGCGACCGCGCGTTCGTGCTGCGTATCAGCGAGCACAAACCTGAAGCGATTAAACCGCTGGATGAAGTGAAAGCGCAGATTGCCGACACGCTGAAGCACGATAAAGCGGAACAGCAGGCGAAGGCGCAGGCAGACAAACTGCTGGCCGATCTCAAAGCGGGCAAACAGGATGCGCTTAACGCAGCCGGTCTGACGCTGAGCGCCAGCAAAACCGTCGACCGCAACAGCCAGGATCCGATTGCGCAGACCGCCTTCAATCTGCCGCAGCCCGTTGACGGTAAAACGTCGTGGGGCGTGAGCGAAGATATGCAGGGCAATGTGGTGCTGGTGGCGCTGGATAAAGTCAGCAGCGGTACGCTGCCGCAGGAGCAGGTAGAAGAAATGATTAAGGGCGTGACGCAGAACAACGCGCAGCTGGCGTTTGAAGCGCTGCTCGCGAATCTGCGCAAAGAAGCCAAAATCAAATACGGCGCCGCAGCGCAAATGCAGTAACGCTCGCAAAAAAGTGTTTTGCAGTGAAAACCGAAAAGGCCGCTTGCGCGGCCTTTTCCATTTCTGGTTGTTGCCTTTTGAGGCCTTCTCTCTTCTCTGTCACGCTCTCCTTGCTGTTAAACATAAGGAGAAACAGAGCATGTCTAAATCACTATTGTCCGTTCTTTGCTTTACCCTCGCGCTTGGCGGCGCACTCGGCTATTCCAGCCTGTCAGCGGCGGAAACCGCAGGCGAGACGGCGACTGCTCAGGCCGCGCAGGCGGCAGGCGAAAAAATCAGTATCAACGAGGCGACCGCCGAGCAGCTGTCGGCGGCGATGAACGGCGTCGGGCTGAAAAAGGCGCAGGCGATTGTCAGCTATCGCGAGCAGTACGGGCCGTTTACCGCCGTCGAACAGCTAAAGGAGGTGCCGGGCATCGGCAATTCGCTTATTGAACGTAACGCCGAGCGGCTGAAACTGTGAGCTAAGACGCAACCCTGACGCTTTTGCCGCGCGGTAAAAGGCCTTTTGCTACGCTAAAGAGGTCCAACCAGTTAGGTCCTTTTTAACGACAGGAGATGTCAGGCATGCAGACCACGATTAAAGTTCGCGGCTATCACCTCGACGTGTATCAGCACGTCAACAATGCGCGCTATCTGGAGTTTCTGGAAGAGGCGCGCTGGCAGTGGCTCGAAGAGGCGGACGCGTTCAACTGGCTGCAACAGCAGCAGCTGGCGTTCGTGGTGGTGAATATCAATATCAACTACCGTCGCCCGGCTGTGCTGGGCGACGTTCTGGCTATTCACAGCGAAATGACGCAGCTGAACGGGAAAAGCGGCGTGATTACCCAGCGCGTAACGCTGGCGGGGAGCGAAACCCTGGTGGCGGATGCGGCGCTGACCTTTGTCTGTATCGATCTGCGCACGCAGAAAGCGGTCGCGCTGGAGAGCGAGCTGCGCGCGCGGCTGGAGGCCTTCTCCGCCTGAGTCAACAGCGCGGCGCGCCTGAGCGGCGCCGCGCCGATATCAGACCAGGCCGCTTTTGCTTTTCATCGCCGCCATCACGGCGTCGCGATCGGCGAGATAGTCGTTCAGGCCGCGCGCGCGCAGATGACAGGCGGCGCATTCGCCGCAGCCGTCGCCCTTGACGCCGTTATAGCAGGTCAGCGTCTCTTCGCGTACCAGCGTCAGGCTTTGCCAGTAGTCGGCCAGCGCCCAGGTCTCTGCTTTATTGAGCCACATCAGCGGAGTTTCAAAGCGCACCTCGCGCGCCATGCCGAGGCTGACCGCGTGGTTGAGCGCTTTAACGAACTCGTCGCGGCAGTCGGGATAGCCGGAAAAATCGGTTTCGCAGACGCCGGTGATCACAGCCTCCGCCTCGACCTGATACGCGTAAACCGAGGCGAGGGTCAGAAACAGAATATTGCGTCCCGGCACAAAGGTGCTCGGCAGGCCGCTGGCGGCGGGATCGTAAGAGGGGACCGGAATGTTGTCGCGGGTCAGGCTGCTTACCGCCAGCTCATTCAGCAGAGTGACGTCGAGCACCTTATGGGCGCGCGCGCCCAGCTTCAGCGCCAGCGCGCGGGCGACGTCGATCTCTTCGCGATGACGCTGGCCGTAGTCGAAGGTGACGCAGTGCACCTCATCATACTGCTGCAACGCCTGAATCAGGCAGGTGGTGGAGTCTTGTCCACCGCTAAAGACTACAACGGCTCGTTTCATCATATTGTCCTGGTCGAAAATTTTGCGCCTATGGTAATCACTCTCCCGCCCGCTGAACAGCGGGAAGCGCGCCTTCACGCCGTCAGCGGCGGCGGAACCCAGGCGCGGCTGAAGTCGAACCAGCCAAGGGTATTCAGCTGGATGCCCTCTACGCCTGGAGGCGCAAAGATTTGATAGCGATAGTTGAACAGCGGCAGCAGCAGACCGTCGCGCATCAGGCTGTGGTAGAGCTGGTGCAGCGCGGCGCGCCTCGCCTCGCCGTCGGCCTGCTGCTGTATCCGTGACAGCTGCTGACGAAGATGTTGGCTGGTTTCCGCAGGCCACAACCGATCGATCTCCAGCCAGCTTGCCAGCGTAAAAAGCGGCGCGTCGCCGATCAGCCGGTCGCCCATCACCAAATCCGCCTGCGCCAGATCCTCGCTGCTCTGCCAGCTTTTCACGTCGTGAAAGATCAGGGTGAGCTCACAGCCCTCTGCCCTTAATAGTTCACGCAGCGCCTGCGCCATCTCATGCAGTTCGACCGGCAGCTGGTAGTGCAGCGTCAGGCGCGGCGGCAGATGCGGCGCCTCATTCTCCACCGGCGGCACCGGCCAGCCCGGCAGCAGCTCTTTGCTCGGCGTAATTAGCCCTTCTTCCAGCGGCAGCTGCGCAACGATGCCGCTTTGCTGCAGCAGGCGGAGCAGACGACGCGCCTGCGCCGGGCTAAAACCGGCGCGCGGCCGACAGGCGAGGTAACAAAAGCCGAGGCTGATGCTGCGGCTGACCGGACGCAGCGACGCCAGATCCGCCGCATCGCCAATGGCGATCTGCACCGGATGGCGGCAGCTGGTGCCGAGCGCGCGATCGAACAGCGTCGGCGTAATCCAGTACTCAACGGCCTGCATCAGCGGCAGCTGCAGGTGACAGCGCGTATGGCTCTCGATACGCACCAGCTCGGGCGTAAAGTGCGCCAGCTTCCAGGGGCCGCTGCCGAGGCGCGGCTGCTGAGGATGGGGCAGCAAACAGAGCTGATGCGCCAGTCGCCAGGGCAGCCAGTAGTCGCTGCGGCTGAGCTGAAAGCGCAGCGCCAGCGGATGCGGCGCGTCTACGCTTGCGACGTCCGCCAGCAAACGCTGCGCACGCGCGTCCTGCAAAATGCGCTGAAACTGCTCGACCAGCTGCACGGCCTGAAGCGGCTCGTCGTTATGCCAGAAGAGCTGCGGACGCAGCCAGAACAGCCAGACACGCCCCTCGTCGGCGTGCTGCCAGTGATGCGCCAGATCGCCGACCGGTTCATCCGCTTCGAATCGCGTCAGGCCGGAAAAGAGCTGGCGCGCCAGGTGCTGTTCGGCGCGCCCGACAATCTGCAGCGGCGCGACGGAATCGAGCGGACGATAGTAGGGGATGCGCAGCACCGGGGCGTCGTTTTGCCACTGGCCGCCCATCAGCGGACGCAGCAGATCCACCAGCCGCTCCGGCGCCATATCCAGCACCTGCAGCGCTTCGGCGGCGTTGCCCGCCTGCAGCTGCGTCTGCAGCAGCTGTTGCCGCAGCTGTTCGGGCGATCGAAGAAAGGTCAACGTGCCCAGCCTGCCGCGCCCCGATTCGCCCTGCCAGCGCAGCCAGCCTGCATGCTGCCACTGCGACAGCAGGGTACGCAGGTGGCGATCGCTGCAAAAGCAGCGGCTGGCCATCTCGGCCACGCAGGTCTGCTGGGGCGCGCCCTGGCTCTGCTGCCACAGGCGCTGAAACTGATTAAGGCGATTAAGCTGGCGCATAGAAAACCCGGAACAGTTTTCGAAAAGTATTCACTATTAGTTCCGGGATTGCCAGGCGATAGTGAACGCTGATTTATCAACGGGAGAAAGCAATGGCGCGACTTGCCGCATTCGATATGGACGGCACGCTGCTGCTGCCCAGCCATCAGCTGGGCCAGCAGACGTTAAACAGTTTGCTGGCGCTGCATCAGCGCGACGTGCAGCTGGCGTTCGCTACCGGCCGTCACCTGCTGGAGATGCAGATCCTGCGGCAGCGCATCACGCTGCCCGCCTGGCTGATCACCGGGAACGGCACGCGCGTGCACGATCTGGACAGCAACCTGCTGTTCGCCAGCGATCTCTCCCCTTCGGTGGCGGAAGAGGTGCTGCACAGCCGCTGGGATAGCGCCGCCACGGTGCACGTTTTCAACGACGACGGCTGGTTTACCGACGTGCCGGTGCCGCAGATGCTGCAGGCGCACGCGCTGAGCGGCTTTCGCTACCAGCTGCGCGATCTGAAAAGCATTCCCGCGCACCAGGTCACCAAAATCTGCTTCGTCGAGAGTCACGACCGGCTTTGCCAGCTGAAAACGCAGCTGGAGGCGGCGCTCGGCGACCGCGCCCATATCTGTTTCTCGGCGCTCGACTGTCTGGAGGTGTTGCCGCTCAACTGCAACAAAGGCAGCGCGCTTGCCATGCTGTGTCAGCATCTTTCGCTGCCGCTGGCGGAGTGCATGGCCTTCGGCGACGCCATGAACGACCGGGAAATGCTGGGACTGGTGGGGAAAGGGTTTGTGATGGGCAACGCCATGAGCCAGCTCAAGTCCGCGCTGCCCCATTTGCCGGTTATCGGCCATTGCGAGACACAGGCGGTGTCTCACTATTTAGATCACTGGATGGCGACGCCGCACCTCGCGTATTCCCCCGAATGCTGAGGATTACAGTGAAGCGGACAGGGAGTCCGCGATTTTATTCCAGCTCGCGCTGCCAGCGGCTGATATCGCCAAACTGCCGCGCGACCCAGCCTTCATCGTAATAGCTGTCGGGATAGCGCTCGCCGCTGTCGCACATCAGCGTCACCAGCGCGCCTCGTTCGCCTTTCGCTCGCATCCGCTTCGCCACCTGCATCATGCCCCAGAAATTGGTGCCGGTTGAGGCGCCTGGCTTACGGCCGATAATGTGCGCCAGCTTCAGCATCGCCGCCAGCGTGGCGCCGTCCGGCACCTTCATCATTTCGTCAATCACGTCGGGCATAAAAGAGGGCTCGACGCGCGGCCGACCGATGCCTTCGATCTGGCTGCCGCGCGGGCTGCGCAGCGTCGCGTCGCGGCTGTGCCAGTAATCGTAAAACACCGAGTGCTCGGGATCGACCACCAGCAGCCGCGTGGCGAAGCCCTGATAGCGAATATAGCGGCCCAGCGTCGCCGAGGTGCCGCCGGTGCCGGCGCCCATAATAAGCGTATGCGGCACGGGACAAGGCTCGAGCGCCATCTGGCGGAAAATACTCTCGGCGATGTTATTATTGCCGCGCCAGTCGGTGGCGCGCTCGGCGTAGGTGAACTGATCCATAAAATGGCCGTTCAGCTCGCGCGCCAGCTGCATCGAGGCGCTGTAAAGCTCGCATGGGTCGGTGACGAAGTGGCACTGGCCGCCATAGAACTGGATCTGCTCGATTTTGCGCTTCGCGGTGCTCGCCGGCATGACGGCGATAAAGGGCAGGCCGAGCAGCTGAGCGAAATAGGCTTCCGAGACCGCGGTGCTGCCGGAAGAGGCCTCGATCACCGGCCTGTTCTCGTTGATCCAGCCGTTCGCCAGCCCGTAAAGAAACAGCGAGCGCGCCAGCCGATGCTTCAGGCTGCCGCTGGGATGTGTGCTCTCATCTTTCAGATAGAAATCGATACCGGGATAGTCCGCCAGACGAAAGCGGATCAGGTGGGTTTCGGCGGAGCGCTGAAAGTCCGCGTTGATTTCATTAATGGCGTGGCGAGTCCAGTTACTCATGATGCGATTCCGGCTGATAAGATGCGCTGATTGTAAGGCACGGGCAGGAAAAAGAGTTGGCTTTATTCCCGCTATAATGGCGTACCTGGAGAAAAATATTCTCCCGAGGAGGCAAATGTTAGATAAAACTGACCGTCGTTTACTCGATCTGCTGCAGCGGGACTGCACGCTGTCGCTGCAGGCGCTGGCGGACGCCGTCAACCTCACCACCACGCCATGCTGGAAGCGACTGAAAAAGCTGGAGGATGACGGTATCATCCGTGCACGCGTCGCGCTGCTGGATGCGGAAAAGCTCGGCCTGGCGCTGACCGCCTTTATGTTCGTGAAAACGCAGCAGCACAGCCGCGAATCGTATCAGCGCTTCGTCACGGCGGTGCAGGAGATGCCTGAGGTGCTGGCGTTCTACCGCACGGCGGGCGAGTTCGACTATCTGCTGCGCATTCAGGTGGCGGATATGAAACGCTACGACGACTTTTACAAGCGTCTGGTCAACAGCGTGCCGGGCCTGATCGACGTCACCTCCAGCTTCGCCATGGAGGAGATTAAATACACCACGGCGTTACCCGTTGCCCCCTGAGGCAAAAGAAAGAGAAGAGCGTAGTGCGACTATTCAGCCAGTTAAGTTGGTATTTCATCCGCGAGTGGCGACGCTATCTGGGCGCGATCACTCTCCTGATCGTTATCGCTATCCTGCAGCTGCTGCCGCCGCATCTGGTGGGCGTGATCGTCGATGGCGTCACGCATCACACCATGAGCGGGCGCACTATTATGATGTGGATCGGCGTGATGCTGGTGACCGCCGTGGCGACCTATCTGCTGCGCTACGTCTGGCGCGTGCTGCTGTTCGGCGCCTCCTATCAGCTTGCCGTTGAACTGCGTGAAGATTTCTATCGCCAGCTCAGCCGCCAGCACCCCGCTTTTTACCTGCACCATCGCACCGGCGATCTTATCGCGCGCGCCACTAACGACGTGGATCGCGTGGTATTTGCCGCCGGCGAAGGGGTGCTGACGCTGGTGGATTCGCTGGTAATGGGCTGCGTGGTGCTGCTGGTGATGAGCCTGCAGATCAGCTGGCAGCTGACGCTGCTGTCGCTGGTGCCGATGCCGATCATGGCGCTGTTTATCCACCGCTACGGTAACCAGCTGCATGACCGTTTTAAGCTGGCGCAGGCGGCTTTCTCCAGCCTGAACGACCAGACGCAGGAGAGCCTGACCAGCATCCGCATGATTAAGGCGTTCGGCCTGGAGTCGCACCAGTCGGATCAATTCTCCGCTATTGCGCGCGACACCGGCGCGAAAAACCTGCGCGTGGCGCGCGTGGACGCCCGTTTCGATCCGACCATCTATATCGCTATCGGCTTCTCGAACCTGCTGGCGATTGGCGGCGGCAGCTGGATGGTGTGGCACGACCAGCTGACGCTCGGTCAGCTCACCAGCTTTGTGATGTATCTCGGCCTGATGATCTGGCCGATGCTGGCGCTGGCGTGGATGTTCAACATCGTCGAGCGCGGCAGCGCCGCCTGGAGCCGCATCGGCGCGCTGCTGGCGGAAGCGCCTGCGGTCGAGGATGGCGATCGTGAACCGCCGGCGGAAGCGGGCGTGCTGCAGGCTTCGATCCGCGAGTTTCGCTATCCGGCCAGCGCCGCGCCGGTGCTGCGCAACCTCAACTTTGCGCTGAAGCCCGGGCAGATGCTGGGCCTGTGCGGCCCGACCGGCAGCGGTAAAAGCACGCTACTCAGCCTGCTGCAGCGCCATTTCGATATCGACCAGGGGGATATCCGCTACCACGACATTCCCCTGACGCAGCTGCGCATCGACAGCTGGCGCAGTCGGCTGGCGGTCGTCAGCCAGACGCCGTTCCTCTTCTCCGACAGCGTGGCGAGCAATATCGCGCTGGGCAAGCCCGACGCCACTCAGGAGGAGATTGAGCGCGCGGCGACGCTGGCCTGCGTGCATGAGGATATCCTGCGGCTGCCGCAGGGTTACGCCACCGAAGTGGGCGAGCGCGGCGTGATGCTTTCCGGCGGCCAGAAGCAACGGCTCTCTATTGCGCGCGCGCTGCTGCTCGATGCGGAGATCCTGATCCTCGACGACGCCCTGTCGGCGGTCGATGGCCGCACCGAGCACGATATTTTGCACAACCTGCGTTTGTGGGGCAAAGGGCGCACGCTGATCATCAGCGCACATCGCCTGTCGGCGCTGGCGGAGGCGAACGAAATTCTGGTGCTGCAGCAGGGCGAGATCGCCCAGCGCGGCGATCATGACGCGCTGGCGGCGCAGCCGGGCTGGTATCGCGATATGTATCGCTATCAGCAGCTTGAGGCGGCGCTGGACGAAGACGAATCGGCAAAAGGAGCGCTCGATGGCGACCTCTAAACGCTTATGGCCGACGCTGAAGCGGCTGCTCGCCTACGGCAGCCCGTGGCGAAAATCGCTGGGTCTGGCGGTCGGTCTGCTCTGGATCGCCGCCGCGGCCGAGGTGACCGGACCGGTGCTGGTCAGCTACTTTATCGATAACCTGGTGGCGAAGCATCAGATGCCCTGGGGCATCGTCGCCGGGCTGGTGACGGGCTTTATTCTCCTCCAGCTGCTGGCGGCAGGTCTGCACTATTTTCAGGCGCTGCTGTTTAACCGCGCGGCGATCGGCGTAGTGCAGCAGCTGCGCAGCGACGTTATGGACGCGGCGCTGCGTCAGCCGCTCAGCGCCTTCGACACCCAGCCGGTTGGACAGATTATCTCGCGCGTCACCAATGATACCGAAGTGATCAGGGATCTTTACGTGACGGTGGTGGCGACGGTGCTGCGCAGCGCGGCGCTGATCGGCGCGATGATGGTGGCGATGTTCAGCCTGGACTGGCGCATGGCGCTGGTGGCGATGGCGATCTTCCCGCTGGTGCTGACGGTGATGCTGATTTATCAGCGCTACAGCACGCCTATCGCGCGCCGCGTGCGCAGCTATCTGGCGGATATCAACAACGGCTTTAACGAAGTGATCAACGGTATGAGCGTGATCCAGCAGTTTCGCCAGCAGGCGCGCTTCGGCGAGCGCATGAGCCAGGCCAGCCGCTCGCACTATCAGGCGCGCATGCAAACGCTGCGGCTCGACGGTTTTCTGCTGCGTCCGCTGCTCAGCTTGTTTTCGGCGATGATCCTCTGCGGGCTGCTGATGCTGTTCAGCTTCTCCTCGCCGGGCATTTTCGAAGTCGGCGTGCTCTATGCCTTTATCACCTATCTTGGCCGTCTCAACGAACCGCTGATCGAACTCACGACGCAGCAGTCGATGCTGCAACAGGCGGTGGTGTCGGGCGAACGCATTTTCGAGCTGATGGATGCGACGCAGCAGCGCTACGGCAGCGACGATCGCCCTCTGATGTCAGGACGCATCTCGCTGCGTCAGCTGAGTTTCGCCTATCGCGCCGATCGCGAGGTGCTGAGCGATATTAACCTTGAGGTGCCAGCGCGCAGTTTCGTGGCGCTGGTCGGCCATACCGGCAGCGGTAAAAGCACCCTCGCGAATTTGCTGATGGGCTACTACCCGGCGACGCGCGGCGAAATCTGGCTGGACGATCGTCCCATTGGTCAGCTCAGCCATCAGACGCTGCGTCGCGGCATCGCCATGGTACAGCAGGATCCGGTGGTGCTGGCGGACAGCCTGCTGGCTAACGTGCGCCTCGGTCGCGATATCAGCGAAGAGGCGGTCTGGCAGGCGCTGGAGCAGGTGCAGCTCGCCTCGCTGGCGCGCGCGTTGCCAGACGGCATTCATACGCGGCTGGGCGAGCAGGGCAATAATTTGTCGGTCGGGCAGAAGCAGCTGCTGGCGCTGGCGCGCGTGCTGGTGGAGATGCCGCAGATCCTGATCCTCGACGAGGCGACCGCCAATATCGACTCCGGCACCGAACAGGCGATTCAGCAGACGCTGAGCAAGCTGCGCCAGCACACCACGCTGGTGGTAATCGCCCATCGTCTGTCGACCATTACCGAGGCCGACACTATTCTGGTGCTGCATCGTGGTCAGGTGGTAGAGCAGGGCGATCACGCCGGGCTGCTGGCGCGACAGGGACGCTACTGGCAGATGTATCAGCTGCAGCAGGCGGGCGATGAACTCGCGTCGGGCAAGGCGGTCGCTACCGCAGAGTAAATTGCACCTTTTTTGCGCGCATTTATCAGAATGTTCTCACTCCTTGCACTTCTTTGAGGCCACAAGCACCAAAGAAGTGCAGTTTATTTAGCTTCTGGTTTCGCTTTCCTTTTTCCACTCTCTTCTTTTGCCAATTCAGGCCGGGCCGGGCTGCATTTATGCCGCGCCGCCTGCGCGTTTTCATTCCTGGCACAGCCTTTGCTTCTGTCTCTGCGTGTCTGAGGCGACTCACTTGTCTATTACCCGGAGGGGATGCAATGAAGCTGGTTACCGTGGTCATCAAACCGTTCAAACTGGAGGATGTGCGCGAAGCTCTCTCCTCTATCGGCATTCAGGGGCTGACCGTCTCTGAAGTTAAAGGGTTCGGTCGCCAGAAAGGCCATGCAGAGCTCTATCGCGGCGCCGAGTACAGCGTGAACTTTCTGCCCAAGGTCAAGATCGACGTCGCAATCGCCGACGACCAGCTCGACGAAGTGGTGGATGTGATCAGCAAAGCGGCCTATACCGGCAAGATCGGCGACGGCAAAATTTTTGTCGCCGAGCTGCAGCGCGTTATCCGTATTCGTACCGGTGAAACCGACGAAGCCGCGCTCTAATTTCGGCTACGTTATCTGATGGGATGGAAAAAAATGAATAAAGCACTCACCTTGTTGGGCCTCATCAGCCTGTCGCTGTTACCGTCGCTGGCGATGGCTGCGCCTGCCGTAGCGGATAAGGCCGACAACGCATTTATGATGATTTGCACCGCGCTGGTGCTGTTTATGACGATTCCAGGGATCGCGCTGTTTTACGGCGGTCTGATCCGCGGCAAAAACGTGCTCTCTATGCTGACGCAGGTGGCGGTGACCTTTGCGCTGGTCTGCGTGCTGTGGATTGTGTACGGCTATTCGCTGGCCTTTAGCGAAGGCAATGCCTTCTTCGGCAGCTTTCAGTGGGCGATGCTGAAAAACATCGAGCTGAAAGCGGTCATGGGCAGCTTCTATCAGTATATCCACGTGGCGTTCCAGGCGTCATTCGCCTGTATCACCGTGGGTCTGATCGTCGGCGCCATCGCCGAGCGTATTCGCTTCTCCGCCGTACTGATTTTTGTCGGCGTGTGGGTGACGCTAGCCTATCTGCCGATTGCGCACATGGTCTGGGCGGGCGGTTTCCTTGCACAGGATGGCGCGCTGGACTTCGCTGGCGGCACCGTGGTGCACATTAACGCCGCTATCGCGGGTCTGGTAGGCGCCTATCTGGTGGGCAAACGCGCCGGATTCGGCAAAGAGGCGTTCAAACCGCATAATCTGCCGATGGTCTTCACCGGCACGGCGATCCTCTATGTGGGCTGGTTCGGCTTTAACGCCGGCTCCGCCTCCGCCGCTAACGAAATTGCCGCGCTGGCCTTCCTGAACACCGTGGTGGCAACCGCAGGCGCGGTGCTGTCATGGACCTTCGGCGAGTGGGCGGTGCGCGGCAAACCGTCGCTGCTGGGCGCCTGTTCGGGCTTTATCGCCGGCCTGGTGGCCATTACGCCGGCCTGCGGCTATGTAGGCGTCGGCGGCGCGCTGATTATCGGCCTGGTGGGCGGTCTGGCCGGGCTGTGGGGCGTGACCTCGCTGAAGAAAATGCTGCGCGTGGACGACCCTTGCGATGTCTTCGGCGTGCACGGCGTGTGCGGCATCGTCGGCTGTATCCTGACCGGCGTGTTCGCCTCTTCTTCGCTGGGCGGCGTCGGCTATGCGGAAGGCGTCACCATGGGCCATCAGGTATGGGTGCAGCTGCTCAGCGTCGGCGTAACGATCGTCTGGTCTGCGGTGGTCGCCTTTATCGGCTTTAAGCTGGCGGATATGATTGTCGGCCTGCGCGTGCCGGAAGAGCAGGAGCGCGAAGGTCTGGACGTTAACAGCCACGGCGAGAACGCTTACAACCAGTAAGCCGTCGGGCAAGAAAAGCAGTGCGCTAAAAAAAGAAAAAACAAAAAGGGGCGACGATTCGCCCCTTATTTTTTGCCTTTGCGCGGCCTGATAGCTTATTCGCTGCGCTGACGCATCACCCCTTCCTGCACGGTCGAAGCGACCAGCACGCCCTGCTGGTTATAGAACTCGCCGCGCACAAAACCGCGCGCCCCGGAGGCCGAGGTGCTTACTACGCTGTAGAGCAGCCAGTCGCTGAAGTTGAACGGGCGGTGAAACCACATGGAATGGTCGATGGTGGCGACCTGCATATCCGCCTCAAGAAATCCCTTGCCGTGCGGCTGCAGCGCCACCGGCAGAAAGTTGAGATCGGAGGCGTAGCCCAGCAGGTACTGGTGAATGCGCAGATCGGCAGGCAGCCCGCCGTTGGCGCGGATCCAGACCTGACGCACCGGCTCGTCGACGCGCCCTTTCAGCGGATTGTGGATCTGAACCGGGCGTATCTCCAGCGGCCGCTCGGCGATAAACTTCTCCCGCACCTTTTCCGGCAGCAGATGCGCCATCTTTTGCGCCAGATCCTGCTCTGACGCCAGCGTCTCCGGGCCGGGCACTTCAGGCATCACGTTTTGATGCTCGAAGCCGCTCTCGGGCGCCTGGAACGAGGCGGTCATATAGAAAATAGGCTGCCCGTTCTGTACCGCGCTGACGCGGCGCGCGCTAAAGCTTTTGCCGTCGCGCAGGGTTTCCACATCGTAAATAATGCCTTTTTTGCTGTCGCCCGGCCGTAAAAAGTAGCTGTGGAAAGAGTGGATAATACGCTCTTCCGGCACGGTCTGTTTCGCCGCGTAGAGCGCCTGGCCGACCACCTGACCGCCAAACACCTGACGCAGTCCTAAATCTTCGCTCTGGCCGCGAAAGAGACCCTCTTCCAGCTTTTCCAGATTTAATAAATTCAGCAGATTTTGCAGCGCCTGGCTCATAGTGCAATCCTCACAAAGTTAACCCGCTCAGTGTGAAAGATCCGACCAGTTGCCGTCAATCAAAGAGTGCAGCGGACGCCACGCGGGGAGAGAGAGGAAATATCTGGATTTTATGCCAGGATTAACCACATAAGGCGAATGAAACCCCAGGCGATGAATTCGCAGCCGATAATCATAGTGATCAGATGGAGACGACATCAATGAAACTCTGGCAAGTGGTAAGTGGTATTACCTTAATTGCAGCCGCCGCAGGCTGCGCCGATCACAGCAAGCCGGTACCGGTACCGACGCTGGGCGCCAGCGCGGCAGGGCAACAGGCGGCGATTGCGCAGCCTAACGTGAGCGGTTCAGTCTATATTCGTCAGCGGATCGCATTGCCGCCTGACGCGGTGCTGACGGTCACGCTCTCCGACGCAACAGTATCGAACGCGCCATCGAAAGTGCTGTCGCAGCGCGCCGTGCACACGCAGGGCAAGCAGGCGCCGTTCCAGTTCGTGCTGCCGTTTAACCCGGCGGATATCCAGCCTAACGCGCGTATTCTGCTGAGCGCGGCTATTACTATCGACGGCAAGCTGGCCTTTATCACCGATTCGGTGAAACCGGTCATCAACCAGGGCGGCACCAAAGCAGAACTGCTGCTGGTGCCGGTACCGCAAACCGCGCTGCCTACGCAGCCCGGCGCGGTCAGCACTGTGCCGTCGACCTCGCCGACTCAGGTCACGCCATCTTCCGCCGTGCCTGCACCAACCAGTCTGTAATCACCTCAGAGCGGGGCGGTTTCGCCCCGCTGTCAGGGCTGCCAGCGATAAACATCCAGCGCGACGCGCCCGTCGTCGCTTATCTCAATGCCTTCCGCCGCCAGCGCGTCGCGCTGTCTTAACAGATCGTCGCCCTGTAGCGAAATAGTGCCGTGACGGTTAATGACGCGATGCCACGGCAGCCGACTGCCGGCGGGCAAACGACGCAGTACGCCACCCACCTGACGCGCCGCGCGCGGCGAACCTGCCAGCCGGGCGATATCGCCATAGGTGGCGACTTTGCCTGGCGGAATAGCGGCCACGATGTGCCATATGCGCTGCTGAAAACTCTCTTGCGAATCCATAGCGACCTTGCGCAGAAGCAAAAACGCTACTGTAGCACAGCCATGCGGCCCTCTGGCGAGACGCATTGTTCAAGAAAACAACGGTCATCCGGACGGCGCTTGCAATTGCCGGGGGCTTCCCTGATAATGCCCCCGCCTTCGAAAGAGGGCTTGTCAATGGAGGCTCTGTTGGTCCTCCCGCAATGCTAACTTGTGAACTCGGTCAGGTCCGGAAGGAAGCAGCCGCAGCAGGCGACGCGTGTGCCGGGATGTGGCTGGCAGGGCCTCCACCACTTTCTCCCCTCGGAAAATCCCCAGACGTCTCTCATAACCGCCACTCCATGGCCAGTTAAAGATTTATTTAGAATAAAGCGGGTGTGTTGTCGCTAAGAGGAAGGAAAAACAGTGTGTTAACGCACAAACTTCCATACTGAGCCAGGAACTTTATCGTAAAGCTTATTCATCGTCAGTTCAGCCAGACGGTGATCGGCGGCTGAGTAAAATACCGCCAGTTCGTCATCGGATAATTCGTACTTATTCTTTTCAATCACGCGTTCAAGCGTATCGATCGAGCGGCAGCGTCTCAGCCGCATCAAATAATCAGTTTTAGTCAGATTTTTATCGTTCATAAATAAACCGGTCTCGTGTTTACCTAAATGGAGTGACTGGGTTGCTGAAGGAAAGCGCACTCTTCGCTAAAAAGATTAAATAAGCGTCGGGCGGAACGCTGCCACCGATTCAGATCCTGGGCGTTGATACCGTAATTAGTGAATAGCATAAAGGTATCGTCAAGATAGTCGTCGATTTGCGTTATCAGATCTTCATCTTCAGCATGCTTTATTTTGTAATTCATCGTGAAAGAAGCAATGTGCTCAATCAAATCATTAAGCTGTAAATTGTTCTCAGAAGTTGGGTCGTTAACCCAGCCGTGATGGCTGTCGGTCAGCGTCGCCATGCTTTCGTCAAACAGGCTCTCACACAGGAATTTAAGCTGGGCAATATCATGCCGTTTCGGTGAGTACTCGTCCATCTTTTTCCCCTCCATAGCTTGCACGGATACCGCAATGCGGCGAGTTAAGGTTAAGCGGCCAGGAAGTGGTTACGAATAGCGGTCAGGGCTTGGGATACATTAAATATAAAACACAATCATTAGATTTGCTCACCTCAATTACCAAATATTACAATTCGTCAGCGGGTGAGGGGTGCTGGCTCTCAATCAGCTCAAACTCAAGTCTGCCGGGAAGAACCTGAAACAGAACCTGCTCTTCGCGGGTAAAAACTTCATTTAAATCCAGACAAGGACTAAATATATGTCCATCAAATTGATAAAGCATTTTAAAACGATTGCTGGCTAACTTTTCTACAGACTTTATTTTAAAACTCTCTGGAACTAACTGCGCATGCGGTGAATACCATTGCAAATCACCTGCCAGAGGTTGCGCTATTTTGGGAATATTCCGTTGGATAAACGCCGTTAATTCTGGGACAGGCGGGTTATCCGGGTTGATATTGCTTTCAAGCTGCAGAGACATTTCATTTACCGCTTCAATAGATTGTTAAACCGATCATTAGACTTGTGCAACCACTTTGCAACTCCTCTCTTAACGGCAAAACCTATTGTTATTATTCCTAAAGCTTTTTTCCTCACTGAATCAGATAAATGGCATCTCTTTTTAAGAAGGCGTACAGGACGGCTGATACCTTTTGAAACATATTGCCTGCACGCCTCGCGCTAAAATTAGGATAGATTATTGTTATGTTATAACATAATGAGTGGGTTATGAATCAGAGTGGAATGCTGCTTTCACTGGGCGGAAGAGTCGCTGTCGCCTTGTTCATCATTGTCCTGCTGGCGCTGGCGATAAAATGGGGAGTCGCATCATGATGCGCTTCACCCAACTGCAGGCTGGCTATCAGAACAGGGCGGTAACGCCGGTCATTAATGCCGAGTTAACGTCCGGCAGCATGACGGCGCTGGTCGGCGCTAACGGTAGCGGCAAATCGACGCTGCTAAAAACCATCGCCGGACTGATAAAACCGGTTGCCGGAAAGTGCGAGCTGCAACTTCCCCGGAAGGCTATCGGCTGGATGCCGCAGCGCAGCGAACTGGAAACGCGCTTTCCGTTAACCGTTTTTGAACTGGTGTCGATCGGCTGCTGGCCGCGCTGCGGCTGGTTTGGCGGCATCAGCCGCACCATGCGTCGGGAGATCGAGCGAGCGCTGGATGCGGTGCAAATGCGCGATTTCGCCAGTTCGCAGCCCGCCACGCTGTCGGGCGGTCAGCTGCAGCGCGTGCTATTCGCCCGGCTGCTGCTGCAGCGCAGCCCGCTGTGGCTGCTGGATGAGCCTTTTAACGGCATCGACAGCAAAACCGTGACGCTGCTGATGTCGATCCTGCAACAGCAGCGGCAGGCGGGCACCACGCTGCTGGTGGTGCTGCACGACCGCCCGCTGGTAGAGCGCTATTTCAGCGAGATGCTGTCGCTGGACGATGCTGGCGCGCCCCCTGCCAGAGAGGCGTCGGTCGCCCTGCGGAGCCTGGCCTCATGACGCTGATTCAGCCTTTTATCGAATTCGGCTTTATGCGGCGCGCGCTGATCGCCTGCGTGACGCTGGCGGTCAGCGCTACGCCGCTCGGCGTTTTCTTATCGCTGCGTCGCATGAGCCTGATTGGCGACGCGCTGTCGCACGCGGTTTTGCCGGGCGCGGCCATCGGCTATCTGATATCGGGCCTGTCGCTGGTGGCGATGGGCGTTGGCGGGCTTATCGCCGGGCTGGCGGTGGCGCTGCTCTCCGGCGCCGTAAGCCGCTACACGCCGCTGAAAGAGGACGCCAGCTTCGCCGGTTTCTACCTGGGCTCGCTGGCGCTCGGCGTCACGCTGGTATCGCTGCGCGGATCGAGCGTCGATCTGCTGCATGTGCTGTTCGGTTCGCTGCTGGCGGTGGATAAGCCAGCGCTGCTGCTGGTCGGCGCCATTGCCGCCTTTACCCTGCTGATGCTGGCGGCGATCTACCGGCCGCTGGTGATTGACGCTTTCGATCCCGATTTTCTGCGCGCGCAGGGTAAATGGAGCGCGCCCCTGGTGCATAGCCTGTTTCTGCTATTGGTGGTGCTGAATCTGGTGGCGGGCTTTCAGGTGCTTGGCACGCTGATGTCGGTCGGGCTGATGATGCTGCCCGCCGCCAGCGCCCGCTTCTGGAGCCGGCATCTGGCATGGATGCTCGCCGCTGCGATGGGGCTGGCGATTGCCGCGGCCGTTATCGGACTGGTGCTCTCCTGGCGCTTCTCGCTGCCGGCGGGCCCGGCGGTGGTGCTGAGCGCCGCGCTGCTCTTTTTTCTTTCTATTCTGGCAGGTCCATGCGGCGGCCTTCTGCGCCGCCATTAAACAGGGGTATTTATGAAGAAGTTACCGTTAAGCCTGGCGATCGGCGCGCTGCTGATCAGCCCGCTATCCATGGCGAAAACCGTGAATGTCGTCGCCAGTTTTACCGTACTGGCGGATATCGTGAAGCAGGTGGGCGGCGAGCACGTGAACGTAAAATCGCTGGTTGGGCCGAATGGCGATCCCCATACCTTCGAGCCGACGCCGCAGGATAGCCAGGCGCTGGCCAGCGCGGATCTGGTTTTCGTCAGCGGCCTGGGGCTGGAGGGCTGGATGGATCGTCTGGTGAGCGCTTCGGGCTATAAAGGCGACGCCGTGGTGGCCTCGCGCGGGGTAGCGACGCGCAGGATGGAAGAGGAGGGGAAAACCGTGACCGATCCCCACGCGTGGAATAGCATGCAAAACGGCGTCATCTACGCCGCCAACGTGATGAATGCCCTGATTAAGGCGGATCCGCAAGACGCCGATGCGATTCGCCGCAGCGGCGAAAAGTATATTCAGCAGCTGCAGACGCTGGACGGCTGGGCAAAAAGCGCCTTTGCGGCGATACCTGCGGCAAAGCGCAAGGTGCTGACCAGCCACGACGCGTTCGGCTATTTCGGGCAGCGCTACGGCGTGACCTTTCTGGCGCCGGTCGGCTTCTCTACCGAAGCGGAAGCGAGCGCCAGCGAGGTCGGCGGGCTGATCCAGCAGCTCAAGGCTGAGCATATCCATAGCTATTTTATTGAAAATCAGACCGACCCACGCCTGGTGAAGCAGATCGCCAGCGCAACCGGCGCGCAGCCGGGCGGCGAGCTCTATCCAGAAGCGCTGTCGCAGCCTTCCGGTCCTGCGCCCACCTATGTCGCGGCGTTCCGTCACAATGTCGAAGCGATGATCCGCAGCATGAAATAAAAAAGGCCGGGGAGTTCCCCGGCCAGCTGTCACGACACTCACTAACGTTTCTTCTTTCTTCCCTGCACCGCTTTAAAGCGCGGATTCGATTTGCAAATCACAAAAACACGTCCGTGACGGCGCACGATCTTGCAATCCTTGTGGCGCTTCTTTGCCGACGCCAGCGAACTCAATACCTGCATTTTTAGCGTCCTGATTTATTAAGAAAGCGGCCGAAGCGCTGGTTGAAGCGCGCGGCGCTCCCCTCTTTGGCGAACTCTTTCTGCTTGCCGGTGTAGTAGGGGTGGGAAGCAGACGAGACGTCCAGCGTCATATAGGGCAAGGTTTCACCTTCGAACTCGACGGTGCGCTCGGTTTTGATGGTGGAGCCGATTTTGAAATATTTATCGACGGTGGTGTCGTGGAACACCACAGGACGATAGTCAGGATGAATAGTCGGTTTCATAACGCCTCGAAAATGTTATGTTATAAAGTAACAATATTATGGCGCGCGTTGGCGATAAATGCAACCTGTGTCGGCCAGGATGGCAAAAAGATCCTTCAGCGATCTTTTGCGGGTTAACCATCGGGTAAGTGAGTGAAGAGGGGCGAACAGGCGCGCAAGCAATAAAAAAGGCCGCTTGCGCGGCCTTTTGTGATTCAGCAAAGATTAATGCTGATGGCTCTGTTCGGTTGAGTGACCTTTTTCCAGTTCCGCTTTGTTCTTGCCGAAGCGGCGGCGCACCACCACGAAGAAGACCGGAACGAAGAAGATCGCCAGCGCAGTCGCCGTCACCATCCCGCCCATTACGCCGGTACCGACGGCGTTCTGCGCGCCGGAACCTGCGCCGGTGCTGATCGCCAGCGGCAACACGCCGAGAATAAAGGCGAGCGAGGTCATCAGAATCGGACGCAGACGCATACGACAGGCTTCCAGCGTCGCCTCTACCAGACCTTTGCCCTCTTTCTCCATTAAATCCTTGGCGAATTCGACGATCAGAATGGCGTTCTTCGCCGATAGCCCGACGGTGGTCAACAGACCCACCACGAAGTAAACGTCGTTGCTTAGTCCGCGCAGCGTGGTAAAGATCAGCGCGCCGATAACCCCGAGCGGCACCACCAGCATTACCGAGAACGGAATCGACCAGCTCTCATAGAGCGCCGCCAGACAGAGGAAGACCACAATCAGCGAGATCGCATAGAGCGCAGGCGCTTGGTTGCCGGAGAGGCGTTCCTGGTAGGACATGCCGGTCCAGTCATAGCCGATGCCCGCAGGCAGTTTCGACGCCAGCTCTTCCATCAGGTTCATGGCGTCGCCGGAGCTCTTGCCTGGCGCAGCCTGGCCCAGAATCTCCATCGACGGCAGGCCGTTATAGCGCTCCAGACGCGGCGAACCGTACTGCCACTTCGCCGACGAGAAGGCGGAGAAGGGCACCATATTGCCGCTGCTGTTGCGTACGTACCATTTGCTAATGTCGTCAGGCAGCATACGATCTTTGGCTTCGCCCATTACGTAGACCTTCTTCACGCGGCCGCGATCGATAAAGTCATTGACGTAAGAGCCGCCCCAGGCGGAACCGAGCGTGGTATTGATATCGGAAAGCGATACCCCCAGCGCCTGCGCCTTTTCCTGATCGATAGTCAGCTTGTACTGCGGCGTATCTTCCAGGCCGTTAGGACGCACGCCCACCAGCGTATCGGCGTGCTGCGCCACCATACCCAGCAGCTGATTACGCGCTTCGGTCAGTTTTTCATGACCAAGGTTGTTCTGGTCGATCAGCTCAAAGTCGAAGCCGGTGGCGTTACCCAGTTCGATAATCGCCGGCAGGTTGAACGGGAACACCATCGCATCTTTGATCTGGCCCAGCGCGGCCATGGCGCGACCGGCGATAGCCGGCACCTTCAGATCGCTGCTGCTGCGTTCATCCCAGGGTTTCAGACTGACGAAGGCGATACCGGTGTTCTGACCGCGGCCCGAGAAGCCGAAGCCGTTAACGGTAAACACCGACTTCACGCTGTCCTTCTCTTTATTCAGGAAGTAGTCCGTAATCTGATCCATGACCTTCTGCGTACGCTCCTGCGTCGCGCCCGCAGGCAGCTGCGCCTGAGCGAGCAGCAGGCCCTGATCCTCTTCCGGCAGGAACGAGGAGGGGAGGCGCAGGAACAGATACGCCATGCCCACCACGATCACCAGATAGATCAGCAGATAGCGGCCGGTGCTGCGCACGATATGGCCGACGCTGTCGACGTAGTGGTTGGTGCTCTTGTCGAACAGGCGGTTAAACCAGCCGAAGAAACCGGTGGTTTTGCCGTGATCGCCTTTCTTGATCGGCTTCAGCATCGTGGCGCAGAGCGCCGGCGTCAGGATCAACGCCACCAGCACCGACAGCGCCATCGCAGAAACGATGGTAATAGAGAACTGACGGTAGATAACGCCGGTTGAGCCGCCGAAGAAGGCCATCGGGATAAAGACCGCCGCGAGCACCAGCGCGATACCGACCAGCGCGCCCTGAATCTGCTCCATTGAGACCTTGGTCGCCTCTTTCGGCGGCAGGCCATCTTCGGCCATCACGCGCTCAACGTTCTCCACGACTACGATGGCGTCATCCACCAGCAGGCCGATGGCGAGCACCATACCGAACATCGTCAGCGTGTTTATCGAGTAGCCGAAGGCGCTGATGATAGCGAAGGTGCCGAGCAGCACCACCGGCACCGCGATAGTCGGGATCAGCGTGGCGCGGAAGTTCTGCAGGAAGAGATACATCACCAGGAACACCAGCACGATCGCTTCAAACAGGGTTTTTACGACTTCGAAGATCGAGATTTTAACGAACGGCGTAGTGTCATAGGGGTAAACCACTTTCAGGCCGGCCGGGAAGGTCGACTGCAGTTTGCCCAGCTCCGCCTTCACCGCATTGGCCGTATCCAGCGCGTTTGCGCCGGTCGCCAGTTTGATACCGATACCGGAAGCCGGTTTGCCGTTATAGCGTGCAATAACCTCGTAGTTCTCGCCGCCCAGCTCGATTTTCGCTACGTCGCGCAGGCGAACCTGCGAGCCGTCGGTATTCACCTTCAGCAGGATCTTGCCGAACTCGTCGGTCGAGGTGAGACGCGTCTGGGCGATAATCGAGGCGTTGAGCTGCTGGTTTGGCGCGGCAGGCGCGCCGCCGAGCTGACCCGCCGCGACCTGGGCGTTCTGAGTGTTGATGGCGCTAATGACATCGACCGGCGTCAGCTGGTAGTTATTCAGCTTGGCCGGGTCCATCCAGATACGCATCGCATACTGCGCACCGAAGATCTGGGTATCGCCCACGCCTGGCGTACGGCTGATAGGGTCCTTGATATTCGATGCGACGAAGTCGGAGATATCGTTCTGGGTCATTGAGCCGTCATCGCTGACGAAACCCGCCACCATCAGGAAGCTGCTGGAGGATTTCTGCACCTGAATACCCTGCTGCTGCACTTCCTGCGGCAGCAGCGGCATCGCCAGCTGCAGTTTGTTCTGCACCTGGACCTGCGCGATATCGGGATCGGTGCCGGATTCAAAGCTCAGGGTCAGCTGCAGGTTACCGGAAGAATCACTGTTTGATGAGAAGTACATCAGCCCATCAATACCGTTCATATTCTGTTCGATAACCTGCGTCACGGAGTCCTGCAGCGTTTTCGCATCGGCGCCCGGATAGGCGGCACGAATCTGCACGGCCGGCGGAGCAACATTGGGATATTGCTCGATCGGCAGCTTAAGAATCGATAGCGCACCCGCCAGCATCACGATGATGGCGATTACCCACGCAAAGATGGGGCGATCGATAAAGAACTTAGCCATGTATCAACGGCTCCTGTTAAGACGAAGTTTTTTCAGACTGGGTCTGGGATTGCGCATTCGCGTCAGATTTCTGCTCGGCAGAGACTTCCTGCGGCGTCACCTGAGCGCCTGGCTTCGCGCGCTGCGTGCCGACGCTGATCACGCGTTCACCCTCTTTCAGACCAGAGGTTACCAGCCATTTGTCGCCGATCGCCTGCGCGGCGTTGACGCTGCGCACTTCAACCTTGTTGTCCGCGCCAACCACCATTACGGTCGCCTGACCGGTAGGCGTACGGGCGACGGCCTGCTGCGGAACCAGCAGCGCATTCGGGTTGGTGCCTTCCTCCAGACGCGCGCGGACGAACATGCCCGGCAGCAGTTTGTGATCTGGATTCGGCACGATAGCGCGCAGGGTGATAGAGCCGGTGGTCTCGTCAACCGTCACGTCCGAGAACTCCAGCGTGCCCTTCTGCGGCGATTCGCTGCCGTCCTGCATCAGCAGGGTAACGGTGGCTTTGCCGTCGACCTGTTTCAGCTGACCAGATTCCAGCTCCGCGCGCAGGCGCATAAACTCGTCGCTGGACTGGGTGACGTCGACATACATCGGATCGAGCTGCTGCACAGTGGCCAGCGCGGTGGTCTGCGCACTCTGCACCAGCGCCCCTTCGGTCACGGACGATTTGCCGATACGACCGCTGATAGGCGAGGTCACTTTGGTGTAGGCCAGATTAATACGGGCGGTTTCGACGTTCGCTTTCGCAACCTGCACCGCGGCGGCGTTCTGCGCGGCGGTAGCGACGGCGTTATCGTAATCCTGCTGGCTGATATATTTGGTGCCGAGCAGCGGCTTGTAGCGGTTAACCGTCAGCTGCGCGATGCGGGCGTTGGCTTCCGCCTGCGCCAGATCGCCTTTGGCGCTGTCGTAGCTTGCCTGATAAGTGGCAGGATCGATCTGATAAAGCGATTCGCCCGCTTTGATATCGCTGCCTTCTACAAAATTACGCTTCAGAATGATACCGGAAACCTGAGGGCGCACTTCAGCCACGCGATAGGCGGAGGTACGGCCCGGCAGCTCCGTGGTGATCTTCAGGGGTTCGCTTTTAAGGGTAACAACCCCCACTTCCGGCGGGTGCTGCTGGGCGGCTTGCTGGGATTTATTATCATCACATCCTGTTAACACAAAGCTGCCTGAAAGCATCAGGACGGCCGCCAGAGGCGCTAATCCTCTGTTTTTATTCATAAATAAACCTCTAGTGTCCGATATCAATTGATCAATGGATCACAAACCGATAAACCCATTGCTGCGCTAAAACCCGGGTCGTGCTATGGTACATACATTCACAAATGTATGTAAACTTGCCAGTTTGTAAAAAAAGCTCCCTATGGCACGAAAAACCAAAGCCCAAGCACTTGAAACGCGTCATCAAATTCTTGATGCCGCCCTTGCGTTATTTTCCTGCCAGGGCGTTTCCGCCACTTCGCTTGCGGATATTGCCGCCGCGGCTGGCGTAACGCGGGGCGCAATTTACTGGCACTTTAAAAATAAAGCCGATGTGTTACACGAAATCTGGCTGCGCACCGACGCTGGGCTTGATGATGTGGAACTTGAGTATCAGACAAAATACCCTGGCGATCCACTTTCTGTATTGCGCGCGATGCTGATCTATATCTTTGAAGCGACAGCAAAGGATCCGCAGCGCCGCGCGCTGATGGAGATCATCTTCCATAAGTGCGAGTTCGTCGGCGAAATGGCCGCGCTGCAAATCATGCAGCAAAGCCTGCTGTCAGAGTGTTATGACAAAATAGAAGATGTTTTGAAAGAGTGCATTGAGGCAGGGCAATTACCCGTCACGCTCAATACCCGCCAGGCGGCGCTGCTGATGCGGGGCTACGTCAACGGCATGATGGAGAGCTGGCTGTTTACGCCGGAGAGCTTCGACCTGGCCGCGAGCGCGCCGCAAATCGTCGAAGCCTTTATTGATATGCTGCGTCTGAGTCCGACGTTAACCGCGTCGCATCAGGCCTGACGCTCCGCGTCGCGCTTTTTCTCGTAGTCGCGCTGCACGATCGCCAGCGCCGCCAGCACGGTATCGGCTGGCAAGCGGTTCTCTTCCAGCAACTGAATCAAATCCACCGCCAGTTTTATCTCGTCAGGCGCGTTTTCCAGTGACATTCTCGTTCCTTATATACGCAGTTTCGCTGCGACCAGCAGCATAAGTAGCGCGCCGGCCAGCGCGATGCCGAGCGCGGCGGGGTGGAGCGTCGCCAGCGAGCCAAGATCGAAATAGCTGGCGATATAGCCGCCGACCAGCGCGCCGACGACCGCCAGCACCAGCGTGGCGACAAGGCCACCGGGCCGACCGGGGAAAAAGCGCCGTTTCAACCAGCCCGCGACCGCTCCCGTGATAATCCAGGCGATGATTCCCATTTCAGGCTCCTGAACAGATGGCGCTAAGTATAGGCGTCAGAGAGCGTCGCCGCGCAGCGAAAGCGCCCAGTTCACCGCATGAATCGCCTGACGACAGCGCGCCATGCGGCCCTCCAGCACCTCGAGATCCTGCTTCAACTGCTGCTGCGCCGCCAGGCTCTCTGCCAGCGCCAGCCGCTGTTCGCGCTGGTCGATCATCGCCTGCAGCCGCCGCTCATACTCGCGGTATTCCGCCAGCTTCTGCTGGCGCGGCGTCGCCGCGGGCCGTTCGCGGCGCGGACGCAGCTGCTGCGTATTCGCTTCGCGCTGCAGGGCCGCAATCTGATTCACCAGCTTCTCCGCCAGCCAGACGCGCTCTTGCGCATTCGATGAGGCGCAGAGCAGCTGCAGATTGCGCTCAATCTCCTGCAGATAGTCTGCCAGCCGCGTGCCGCTGGCGGTAAACAGCTGGCGGTCGAAGCGCGGCGTGCGGCAGTAGCCGTCGGGATGGCGCGCGATCTGCGCTTTAAGCGCCGCCAGGCAGGCGGCCAGGCGTTGTTGTGTGGTGGCGTCCGCCATTATCTTTTCCTTATCTGTGCTAACGTAGCGCGCATGCAAAGGATTCAGGCAAGGCTATGCAACGTATTTTACTGCTGACTCTCGGCTGGCTGGCTATCATACTCGGCGCGCTGGGCATTGTATTACCATTATTACCGACCACGCCATTCGTGCTGCTGGCGGCCTGGTGCTTCGCCCGATCGTCGCCGCGCTTTCACCACTGGCTGCTGTGGCGTTCGCCGTTTGGCCGCTATCTGCGCCACTGGCAGCGCCACCGCGCGATGCCGCCGGGCGCGAAAGGGCGCGCCATGGTGCTGACGCTGGCGACCTTTTGCCTCTCAATCTGGCTGGTGAAAATTCTGTGGGTACGCCTTTTTCTTGGCGTAATGCTCTGCTTTTTGCTGCTGATGATGTGGCGTATTCCTGTGGTGGCCGAATCGCCCGACGATCGCGCGCCGCCGCGATAAGGTTGCATTTAGCCGGCCATTTGCTTAGATTTGGGCATCTTCGTGCGTGGCTTCCCTTTTTTTACTCTCTGCGTCTGATTCATTTTGGAATCTGACGCTATGGAAGCTGCGCGATATAAAGTTTTTACCAGGCGTAACATTATGACCGCAACTGCGCAGCAGCTTGAATTCATTAAAGAGAGCATTAAAAGCATTCCGGATTACCCGAAACCCGGGATCCTCTTCCGCGACGTCACCAGCCTGCTGGAAGATCCGCAAGCCTACGCCGCGACCATCGCGCTGCTCGTCGAGCGCTACCGCGATCGTGGCATTACCAAAGTGGTCGGCACCGAAGCGCGCGGTTTCCTGTTCGGCGCGCCGGTCGCGCTGGGATTAGGCGTCGGCTTCGTGCCGGTGCGCAAGCCAGGCAAACTGCCGCGCGAGACCTTCAGCGAATCCTACGAGCTGGAATATGGCACCGATGCGCTCGAGCTGCATAAAGACGCCATTAAGCCTGGCGACGTGGTGCTGGTGGTAGACGATCTGCTGGCGACCGGCGGCACCATCGAAGCCACGGTCAAGCTGATCCGCCGCGCAGGCGGCGAGGTCAAAGACGCCGCGTTCGTGATTAACCTCTTCGATCTGACCGGCGAATCTCGCCTGAAAGCGCTGGGCGTCAACTGCTACAGCCTGGTCAACTTCCCGGGTCACTAAGTGACGATGGCCTCGCCGCGCGCGAGGCCAGCAAGTGATAGGCAATGCCCGCCGTCGCTGTTAAACTACTGCAACGATATACAGGGGTTGCAGCGCGTCTGCGCTCATCTTTCCAACCACATCCAGTGATCGAATCCACATGAGCTATCAGGTACTTGCGCGAAAATGGCGTCCTCAGGCATTTGCTGACGTTGTCGGTCAGGAACATGTCCTGACCGCGCTGGCGAATGGACTGTCACTGGGACGTCTCCATCATGCTTATCTCTTCTCCGGCACGCGCGGCGTGGGCAAAACCACCATCGCGCGCCTGCTGGCGAAGGGACTCAACTGCGAAACCGGCATCACCGCCACGCCGTGCGGCCAGTGCGACAACTGTCGCGAGATCGAACAGGGCCGTTTCGTCGATCTGATCGAAATCGACGCCGCCTCGCGCACCAAGGTGGAAGACACGCGCGATCTGCTGGATAACGTGCAGTATGCCCCCGCGCGCGGCCGCTTTAAGGTCTATCTGATCGACGAAGTGCATATGCTGTCGCGCCACAGCTTCAACGCGCTGCTGAAAACGCTCGAAGAGCCGCCTTCGCACGTTAAATTCCTGCTGGCGACCACCGATCCGCAAAAGCTGCCGGTGACGATCCTCTCCCGCTGCCTGCAGTTTCATCTCAAGGCGCTGGACGTCGAACTGATCCGCAAGCAGCTCGACTATGTGCTGCAGCAGGAGCAGATCGAAAACGAACCGCGCGCGCTGCAGCTGCTGGCGCGCGCCGCCGACGGCAGCATGCGCGACGCGCTTAGCCTGGCCGATCAGGCGATCGCGATGGGGCAGGGCGTAGTCAGCAGCCTCATCGTCAGCCAGATGCTCGGCACGCTGGACGACGAGCAGCCGCTGGGCCTGATCGAGGCGCTGGTGGACGGCAGCGGCGAACAGGTGATGACGCTGCTCAACCAGGCCGCGTCGCGCGGCGTTGAGTGGGAAGCGCTGCTGGTAGAGATGCTGCGTCTGCTGCACCGTATCGCCATGGTGCAGCTGCTGCCCGGCTCGATCAGCGATGAAGAAGAGAGCCACGCGCCGCGCCTGCGCGAACTGGCGCGCGTGGTGCCGCCCGCCGACGTTCAGCTCTACTATCAGACGCTGCTGATGGGGCGCAAAGATCTGCCGCTGGCGCCTGACCGCCGCATGGGCGTCGAAATGACCCTGCTGCGCGCGCTGGCGTTCCATCCGCAAACGGCGATTGCCGAACCGGCAGCGCGCCCAACCATGACGCCGCAGGCGGAACCGTCCGCCGCAGCCGCGCAGCCTCAGCCGCACGCCGTTGCGCCGCAGCAGCATGTCGCCGCCGCGCA